>NZ_JBHUAF010000051.1:0-32936 GCF_042789895.1 Kitasatospora sp. NPDC056783 | reverse complement strand
CCCGGGCCCTCGGCTTGGTTCACCGGTGGCGGAACCCGCGTAGCGCGGCCCACTCCTCCCCGGGCGGGAACGCGCCCACGGCCGGCGAGGGCTGGTGCCCTTCGCCGGCCGTCTGGGTTCGTGGTGGTTCAGTACCGCGCGCCCCACTCCTGGTCGGTGGAGACGATCTCGCGGCCGAGCGGCATCAGCGAGATCGGGATCATCTTCAGGTTGGCCCAGCCGAAGGGGATGCCGATGACGGACAGGAACAGCGGGATGCTGGTGAGCAGGTGGCCGATCGCGAGCCACCAGCCGGCGAAGACGAACCAGATCACGTTGCCGACGCAGGAGGCGGGTCCGGCGTCCCGGCGCTCGACGGTGGTCCGTCCGAACGGCCACAGTATGAAGCCGGCGATCCGAAACGAGGCAATGCCAAAGGGGATGGTAATTACAAGTAGGTAGCAGATAATTCCGGCGAGCACATAGGCGAGAGCCATCCAAATGCCGCAGAAAAGCAGCCAGATGACATTGAGGACGAACTTTAGGGCACTCATGCTCGGTACCTTCTCACGGCCGATGGCGTTGCACTACGCTCTGCCATGCCCGCCGGTGAACGCGTCTACGCCCCTAGGGGTCGATCCTCAGGGATCGGTCGGGGTGGGCTGGCGAGCGCGAGGT
This sequence comes from Kitasatospora sp. NPDC056783, assembly GCF_042789895.1. Lineage (NCBI taxonomy): Bacteria > Bacillati > Actinomycetota > Actinomycetes > Kitasatosporales > Streptomycetaceae > Kitasatospora > Kitasatospora sp. NPDC056783. The sequence continues at coordinate 32,279 of NZ_JBHUAF010000051.1, read as the reverse complement.
CCGCACTCCGGAGATCGTTGCATCCTGCGGAGGCGGACGCGTCGATGATCGTCCGTCCGAAAGGCCCCTGCCTGGACGCGCCCAGCGAAGAGCCCGTGGGCGTAGGCGCCGATCGTTTTCGGCGCCCGACCGAGATCAGTCCAGATCTGTAGTCACACCGCCGCCGCTCATGCCGGTCCGACACCAGGGGTTACAGCCACCCAAGCGAGGGAGCGGACCTGTGCTCAGAAGCCGTTGTCTTTCCGAGAGTGACGGGTGTGTTTCCGCTGGTCAGGTATAGGGACGGTGTTTCGGCGGCAGAGACGAGGTGTTGTGTCGTCTCTTCGGTGGAGGTGTTGGGATGCCGTCGGTGATGGGGTTGCTGGAGGAGCGTGAACGCGCCACTCGGCAGCGGGTGGAGGTCCTTCAGATCACCAACGATGCAAAGGCCAGCTCCTACTTCCAGGCCCTCATGGCCGCTCAGGGCGTCAAGGGGCGTGTCCGCATCGAGCCCTGATCGGACGTACATCCGTACCACCGAGAGAACGAGCACCCGTGGGATCCAGCTTCTGCGTCAGCTCCGACCGAGAGCACGCCGGCACCGTGGGCCTTCACCGGCGAACAGGTACAGGAGATCGTTCTGAGTCGCTGGCCGGACGCCACGGTGAGCAGCGCGTACGAAGGCTTCCTGGAGATCGTGGCGGACGCCGGGTTCGACCGGCCGGCGGAATTGTCGTTCAACGTCCGGCACGGCGTGTTCGGCTTCGAGGACCGCGGGTCGCCCGCCGGGCCCCTGACCGTCATCTACGAAGTGGTGCACAAACTCGCCCCGGAGGTGCCCGTCGTGTGGTGGATCGACTACGACGTGGACCTCAAGCCCCTCGACTTGTCCGGAGGCCTCGATGTGTTCATTGGCAGCTTCCTGGCATAGGCGGACCGCGGCCGTGTCCGTGATTATGCCCCGAGGGCCGGAGAATGACGAAGGACCGGCGCCGGAGTCGGTCCCGCCGGCGGTTCTGGCGCGGGCCTTCGAGCTGGTGCGGAGGCCGGACCCGCCGCTGCTTGTCGGCCTTGTCTTGGTCTACGCGATCACGCAGGGCGTGGCCGCGGACAAGGTGATGGTGCTGACCCTGTGCGCTGTCGCCCCGGTGATCATCTGGCGGGTCCTCCAGCGCCTGCGTTGGGGCTGACCCCTGCTTCCTGACCGTGTGGCCCGGGTATCCGCCCGGGCCACCGGCGTTTCCGGGACTGCTGCCCGGGTGCCGTGGTCAGCGACCGCCGATCAACCAGGCCCCACGCGGGTCTGACTTCAAGGCCGGGGCGTTCCTCGCTCCGGCCTTTTGCATTCCCGAAGGGATGGCATGTTCGCGTCGATCTATGTGCTGTTGCTTATCTGTCACTGGTCGCCGACTACCCCGGGCAAGGGGACCGGATGGCCGCCAAGAAGTCGGGTTGGACGGAGGGCTTGGACGACCGGTGCCCCGGCCGCTACCACCATGGCTGGGGCCATAACCTCCTCCACGCGTTCATCCAGGTCATCACGACCACCGTCGTGCTTCTGGCCGCTGGTCCGCTCGTTCTTGAGCACCAGCCGTCCTGGTGCTCGCTGGCCGCCGGCCTCGCCTGGATCGGTATGAGCCATGCCGCGATCGACCGGCGTCGGGGTGTGCGTTGGTGGATGGAGCACACCGGCCAGCGTGGATACCTGGCGGCTGGGGGCCTTGAGAAGGTGGACCAGGCCGCGCACTTCTCCGTTGGGCTCCTCCCGGCCGCGCTGTTCCTCACCCTTATCCGGTGACCGAGGTGCACCGCGGCTGGGCTGATTGGGATCTCAGGTCTACCAGCTTGAGGAGGAGTGGCAAGGCGAGGCGGCGCATCGTCTCGTGCCCGTTCGAGTTCGTTGTGGCGAGGGCACTGTTGATCGTGTCGAGCGAGAGCACCCACGCCAAGGCTGTCAACATCTGTTGACCGGCGGCGGAGGAAGGTTCGGCCGGGCCCTTGATCAGGTACACCCGGCCGATTCCGGAGAGTTCGCCGAGAGGCGACTCGAAGCAGGCCGGGCCGGGTTCCCGAACTGTCGGCGTTCCGGCCGCTACCGCTACTGCGGCCGTGCTTCTGGTGGTCGGCCGTCTCGTCCTTCGAGGCCGGCCTTCGTGGGGCTCGTCGGCAGCTGGGGTCGGAGCCTGCCACGTCGTGATCGACTGGCGTCGGGGTCTGTGCGGGTGGAAGGATCGTGCTGGTCAGGGCGGATACCTGGTTGCCGGGGCTCGAGAAAGTGGACCGTGCTGCGCACTCACTCTCTCCACGGGGCGGGCGGTCGCCGCCGTCGGGCTAGCCGTGGACTGCGGGTCGATCAAGCGGACAACCAGGCTAGAGGTGCTTGAATTGTGCACGCCATATCCGGCTTGGTGCGGGAGCAGCTATCACGACTGACCCGTCGAGGGGGCCGATTTTGCCGGGATTAACTCGAAAATATGCCTGTGGGGCCTTCGAGGGGTAACTCGAATGGGCCGGTGTCGTTGGCTTGGGTAGCGTCGCACTTTGGCGACACAAGTCGAAATCCGAGATGCCCCCGGCGGCAAGGCTCTGTCCTGAGAAAACGCTGCCTGCCGCCGAGGGGCATCTCTTGACCACAGGAATTTCACATGAGTGACACCCCTGTATCGCGTCCGAACGTATGTCCGAACGCTGAGCCGCAGGATCCTGCGGCTCGCTCTGGGCGATGCCCGGATGGGCATTCGCATACACCGGAACGGCGAGGGAACTTCAGCTTCGGGATCCTCGCGCTGTGCTTCGGCAGCTGCCTGGTTCTGACGCTGGTGGACCGAGCCTTCGGTGCGCCGATGGAAGTGGCCATCGCCGACGCCGGCCAGTGGGTGGCCAGGGTCGGCTCCCAGGCCGTCCAACTGATGGTGGCGGCGACAGTGTTGACGGGCCTCGCTGCGGGCGCCAGGCGGGCGAAGGGGGTGCTGACGGCGGCGAGCGCGATGCTGACAGCCGTCGCTGCGGTCATCGGCGAGGCCAAGCGGCTCCCGGCGACGCCGAAGGGGTCCGACACCCCTGAGCAGCCGGGCGCCGATTGTGCCCATGAAGGAGTGGTGACCGACCGCCAGATCGAATAGCCAGGCACGGTCTCTCCCCCTTCTGGTGAAATGCGCGGCCCACGTTGGCAGGGTGGTGGGTTCCACGTGGTAGCGGTGCCATCTGGTGGCGGCAGGTGGCACCGCTGCTGAGGGAGTCGCCCGTTGGCAGTGAGGCGTATCCCTTCGACAGCGCAGCGAGGCGGAGGGTGTAACCTCCGTCTGCTCCTCCGGCTGCCGTGGTCGGTTGGACTAACGGCAACGCTACGAATCTGGAAACGGCGTTGCGGGGCCCGTGCCTGTCCATTCACTCGTTGGGGTGACGGAGGATCCGATTTCCCCCGCGCACGAGGCTTGAACTGTGGTGGACTTATTTGATCATTTGTGATCGTTCTTGTTTTCATTTGAATTGGTTGCAACTGCTACTTATGAGGGCCGGGCCGAGCTCTACCGGGCCCACCCTTGATGGCGGCCAGCTGAAGAAGGAACGGCGGCGCGAGGCAGCGCAGCGTCTCGTGGCCGTCCGCATCCGTCGCGGCGAGCATGCTGTTGATTGCGTCGGTCGAGAACACCAGCTCCAGCGCTGTCAACGCCTGTTGACCAGTGCTGGGGGAGGAATCGCCCAGGCCCTGGATCAGGTACATCCTGCCGATGCCGAAGAAGTGGCCGAGGAACCATTCGAAGCATGCCGAGCCCGGCTGTCCGGCCCCGATCTCCGCTTCGACCGCGCAGCACAGGGACTCGGCCCAGCCCGCCATCTCCCCGGCAGCGATCCAGCCAGTACGAAGCCGCTCCAGTGGTGCCTCCCGAGCCACCGAGACGTAGTGGTTGATGGTGCTGTCGGCCGGTAGCCCCGGAAGCCGGTGTGCCGGCGTGTTCCGGACGGCGATCAGAGGATCGCGAGGAGCGGTCTCCAGAAGGCGCGCGGTGTACTGCGGCGTTTCCCTGCCTGCCTGGGCCCGGGCCACCCGGGCGATCGCGTCGGGTTCGATCCCGCGGGACCCGGCGACGGCCGCGGTGAGGCCATGGAACAGCAGACCGGTGTTGGACAGCGGATCGACGTCGGCGCGGTCCGGGTCGAGGCCGGCGGCGAACTGTCGCAGCGCGTCGAGCGCCGGCAGCTGCTGCATCTGCTTGTCGATCGCCCTGATCCGGCGGTTCACCCCGGTCATCCGGTGCGCGCCCTGCTGCGCGATCTCGTCGGCCTGATCGCTCACCCACTCCTAGCCTACGCATTTCACTTGGGGCCGTGTCCGGATCATGAGCGGGAACGCGAAAGTGCCTTCTGAACTGGGACGATGAGGCGTGTCTAAGGTCTTCGTCAGCCCAGCAGGAAGGCACTTTCTACGTGCACACTACCGGGTCGCGTCCCCGGCTCGTCGTCTCCACCGACGGGCGCGGGGTCGTCAGCCACGCCGGGTCTCGCCTGCTGGCCGATCTAGCCGATGCCACCGGCCTCACGCAGGCCTTCGGCGACGCCCTGCGTCGGCTCCGCCCGCGCGGCACCGGCCACGAACGGGGCCGCCTCGCCGCCGATATGGCGGTGATGCTCGCCGACGGCGGCGAGGCGATCGCCGACCTCGCGCTGCTGCGCGACCAGCCCGAGGTCTTCGACCCGGTCGCCTCCACCCCGACCGCGTGGCGACTGCTGGCCGGCATCGATCCTGCCGCGCTCGCAGCGTTGCGCTCGGCCCGCGCCGCCGCCCGCGAGATCGCCTGGCTACCGGCCGGCGAGACCCGCGACGGCATCCCCGCTTCTCGCGCGGGCGGACGTGAACTGCCGGGCCTGGTCCTCGACATCGACGCCACCCTGGTCACCTGCCACTCCGAGAAGGAGCACGCGGCACCGACCTACAAGCACGGCTTCGGCTACCACCCGCTGCTGTGCTTCCTGGACAACACCGGCGAGGCCCTGGCAGGCGTGCTGCGGCCGGGCAACGCCGCGGCCAACACCGCCACCGACCACATCAGCGTGCTCGACGCCGCGCTCGCCCAGATACCCGACGCCCACCGCCACGGCACCGAGATCCTCATTCGCTCCGACAGCGCCGGCTCCGCCAAAGCCTTCCTGGCCCACATCCGAGCCCTGCGCTCCCGCGGGATCCGGGCGTCCTTCTCCGTCGGATGGTCCATCACCGAGCCGGTCCGCCGCGCGATCCGCCATCTCCCGGAACGGGTATGGCATCCCGCCCTCGAACAGGACGGCTCCCTGCGCGACGGTGCCCAGGTCGCCGAGCTGACCGGCCTGGTCGACCTGCCGGGCCTGCCCGAGGGCACTCGGAACATCGTCCGCCGCGAACGCCCGTACCCCGGCGCCCAGCTCACGCTGTTCGACCTGGACGAGGGCATGCGCCACCAGGTCCTCCTCACCGACACCCCCGACGGCCAGGGCTCCCTGCAACTACTGGAGGTCCGCCACCGCGCCCACGCCCGCATCGAAGATCGGATCCGCTGCGGCAAGACCACCGGATTCGGCCGCTTCCCCTCCCGTCACTTCCGGATCAACGCGGCCTGGCTCGAGCTGTCCCTGGCCGCCATAGACCTGCTCGCCTGGACCCAAACCCTCCTGCTGAACGGAGAGTTGGCCACAGCCGAGCCGGGGAAGCTCCGCCACCGGCTGCTGCACACCGCCGCCCGCATCACCCGCGGCGCCCGTCGACTGCACCTTCGGATCGCCACCACCTGGCCCTGGCGCCATGACCTGGCAACCGCCTTCACCCGACTGCAGGCCCTGCCCCGACCCGTCACCTGATTTCCCCGACCGTCCCTGCCCACCCACGAACCGAGGCCCTTGGAGACACCGGCCACGCGTCGGGCCCTCAACATGCCCCCACACCCCCAAACGGGCACAACACGTCGCCAGTGCCATCTACCGAGCTCAGCCGGGCCCAACTGAAAGGCGGAGGCTAGTGGTTGTGCGGATGGTGGACTGCGAGGGTGCGGGGCCTTGCCGGAGTGGAGAACTGCGCCCACCGCCCTTGCGGCGGACGCGGATTGGTGTCTGGCAGGCACGCTGGCGCGGTTGCCGTGGAAGATCGTCAGGCTCTCCTTGAGGGCTTCCCTGGCGGGGCCTGGGGTCGGAGTGCGGGATGCACCCCGACCCCAGGAGGCCGGGAGGCGGGAGGATCGCCTGCCGTTGGCCAACTGCACCGCAGCAGAACGGTGTTCATCGAGATTCGCTGCGGGGCAGGCTTCTACGTGCGGGCCAGGACTCGCTTTGATCAGCGGCCGGGGGCGGCCCAGATCGCGGTGCTGTGGGCGGAGGGTGCGACCCAGATCACAATGTCCGGCTCGGCAGCCAGAGCGGGTGCCGAGGAGCCGATCGTCGCGAAGAAGGCGAGGACTGCGGCTGCGGCCATGGTACGGAGGATCATTCGTCGTCCTGGGAAGTGTGCGGAGGCCGGTGCTGTGCCCGGCGCGGTGGGCTACGGAGGCTATTTACGGCGGCGGTCCGCGCGGCCAGCCGTCACGGATCACCGGTTCAGCAGCGCGAGAAGCCGGTGGTTCAGGCGTTCCACGTCGCGGGTGGCGCCCAGGTTCCGGTACTGGTCCTGGCTGGCGGCATACCAGTTGGCGGCGGCTTCGGTCTGTCCGGCGCGTTCGGCGGCCTGTCCGAGGTACTCGATGGCGTGGGCCGACCAGTGGCGGTGGCCGAGGTGCGCGAACTCCTGCACGGCGACGCTGATGGTCCAGTTCGCGAGGTCGTGCCGGCCGGCGAGGGACTGGGCTTCTCCCAGGAACACCCTCGCCCTGGCCACGTTCAGCGGGTCGGGCAGGGTGAGCGATTCGAGGTCGGCGAGGGCCTGCTGGAGCAGCGGCAGGGCGAGGTCCGCGTTGCCCTGACGGGCGGCGGCGGAGCCGAGGAGGATCTCGGCGAGGCCGGTACCGCGCCGGTCGCCGAGGTCGGCGTAGAGCGTGATCGCGCGGGTGAGTTCGGGTTCGGCGGCGGCGTACTGCTCGGCCTCGTAGAGGGCGGCGCCGATGCCGGCCGTGCACTGGGCGATGCGGCTGGTGTCCTGGTCCTCGGTGGCGAGGGTGCGGCCCTCCTCGTAGAGCCGCAGCGCTTCCTCGTGGGCTCCGGTGCGCTTGTGCGAGATGGCCAGGGTGGTGGTCATCTCGTAGATGGCCAGGCGGTGGCCCCAGAGCCGGGCGAAGCCCAGCCCGAGCTTGTGGCAGGGGACGCTCAGGTCGGTGCGCCGCAAGCGGTGGAAGAGCGGCCACAGGTCGTGGACCAGGACCACGGCAGCCTGGTGTTCGTCGAGTTCGCGGGCGGCTTGGAGGGCGGGCATGACCGCGGGGGCGATGGCCTCCAGCCAGTCCTGCGCGGCGCGGTTGTCGGTGATGGGGACCGGCTCGGCGGGGTGGTGGCGGTGCTGGCGTGGCAGGACACGATGGTGCGGGGTGAGGCGCTGGACGGTGTCCTGGGCGGTGGCGATCAGGTGGTCGAGGTAGCACTGCACGACGCGCCGGCGGGCGTCGGCCGGGTTGCGGATCAGGTCCCGGACCTCGGGGCGGATGCGGAAGACGTCGCCGCGCGCGCTCTGCCGGCCGGTGTGCTCCAGCAGGTGGCGAGCCGCGAGTTCCTGCAGCAGGTTCAGGCTCTGGGCGGTGGGGGTGGCGGTGGCCGCGGCCACGGCGAAGTGGTCGAGGTCGGGCGCGGGGATCAGGGTGGCGAGTCGCAGCAGGCGTGCCTCGGGCTCGGGCAGTGAGGTGAGGGCGAGGGCGGTGGTCATCGGGATGCTCTCCAAGTCGGTTGCGGCGAGGGCAGGGTGGTGGACGAGCAGGCGGGCGGGGGCGAGGACGGCCTCGCCGGCGGCCAGACTCAGGGCCAACGGGTTGCCGTCGCAGGCGCGGGCGAGGGCTTCGGTGGCGGCGGGCTCCGCGCGCACCCGGTCCTCACCGAGGATCCGAGCGAGCAGCCGGACGGCGTGGGCCGGCGTGAGCGGGGCCAGATGGTGGTGGTGCGCGCCGTGGGCTGCGAGCGCGGGCATCGGCGAGCGGCTGGTCACGACGACCAGGCAGTCGGCGTTGGCGGGGACCAGCGGCAGGACCTGGTCGGCGCCGGCGGCGTCCTCCAGCATCACGAGCAGCCGCCGGGTCGCTGCGATGGAACGCCACAACGCCTGCAAGTCGGCTTCCTGCCAGGGAAGATGCCCTCCTTGGCCTTTGCCGAGGCCGAGCAGCAGGGACCGGGCGACCTCGGCGGCCGGGGCCGGGCCGCCGACGCTGCTGGCGCGCAGCCGGACCAGGAGCTGGCCGTCCGGATACCGCTCGGCGTGCCGGTGGCTCCAGCGGGTGGCGAGGGCGCGCTTGCCGACCCCGCAGGCCCCGGTGATCACGATCACCGGGGCGGTGCCCTCCGGCAGGCCGGTGAGCAGCCCGTCCAGGGCGGCCACGTCGTGCTCGCGGTCGGTGAACACCCGGGTGACCGCGGTGAGTTGCCGGGGAGCCGGTCGCGGCGGCGTGGCGGGATGGACGTGGACGTCGCGGACCTGTCCGGCCTGGACGACAGGGCCGCTCCGGGCGTCGGTGATGCGGTTGGACACGGACGGCACGGGGACGGTCATCAGCCGCACCCCTGCCGCACGCCCGCGACCGTGAGCGTGCCCTGCTCCCGTTCGGGCAGCGCCCCGGCGGGCTGGGCACGCTGCGCCGGCAGGTACGCGGCGCCGCAGGCGGTCAGCCGCAGGGCCGCACTGACCAGGGCGAGGTGGCTGAAGCCTTGCGGGTAGTTGCCGACCTGGCGCCCCAGGCGGGGATCCCATTCCTCGGCGAGTAGGCCGAGGTCGTTGCGCAGTGCCAGCAGCCGGTCGAACAGCTCGCGGGCCTCCTGGACGCGGCCGATCATGGCGAGGCCGTTGACGAGCCAGAAGGAGCAGGCGAGGAAGGCGCCCTCGTGGCCGGAGAGGCCGTCGACGTTGTTGCCGCTCTCGTCGTGGGTCGGGTAGCGCAGCACGAAGCCGTCCTCGGTGGACAGTTCGCGCTGGATCGCCTCGATGGTGCCGATCACCCGCTTGTCGTCCGGCGGGAGGAAGCCGACCTGGGGGATCAGCAGCAGCGAGGCGTCTAGCTCCCGGCCGCCGTAGTACTGGGTGAAGGTGTTGCGCTCCGGGTCGTAGCCCTTTTCGCAGACGTCCCGGTGGATGGCGTCGCGCAGCTGCTGCCAGTGGGCGAGTTCGTCGGCGGTGGTGGAAGCGCGGCGGCGCAGGAGGGCGATGGTGCGGTCGATCGCTGACCAGGCCATCACCTTGGAGTGAACGAAGTGCTGGCGCGGGCCGCGGACCTCCCAGATACCCTCGTCCCGCTCGGCCCATCGGTCTTCGGCCCATCGGTCTTCGGTCCAGCGGGCGAGCGCGCGCAGCATCGCGTCGGCGTCGCGCGAGGCAGGCAGCCCGGCGTCCTCGGCGGCGAGCAGGGCGTCGGCGACCTCGCCGGGGACGTCGAGCTGGAGCTGTCCGGCGGCGCCGTTGCCGACGCGCACGGGCTGGGAGTCCTCGTAGCTGGGCAGGTGGTCCAACTCGCGCTCGTTCAGGTCCCGTTCGCCGCCGAGGCCGTACATGATCTGCAATCGGCCGGCGGCGCGGCCTAGGACGCCGAGGAGCCAGTCGCGCCAGGCTTCGGCTTCCTCGGTGTGGCCGAGGCGGGCGAGGGTGGTGACGGTCAGGGCGGAGTCCCGCAGCCATACGTGTCGGTAGTCCCAGTTGCGTTCGCCGCCGATGTCCTCGGGCAGGGAGGTGGTGGGGGCGGCGACGATTCCGCCGCCCGGGTGGCACAGGGACTTGAGGACGAGGGCCGAGCGTACGACCGCTTCCCGGTAGGGGCCCTGGTAGAGGCAGCGGGAGGTCCAGTCACGCAAGGCCGCCTCGGTGCGGGTGCGCGCCGAGCGGGGGCTGCGCAGGTCGGGTGCCGGGTGGGAGGAGGGGGACCAGGTGAGGGTGAAGACGATGCGTTCGCCGGCGGTGATGGTGAAGTCGCAGCGTGCACCGGCATTGGTGATGGCGTGGTGGGGGCCGTCGAGCCAGTAGGAGTCGGGGTGGACGGTGGCGCACAGCCGTGCGGTGGCGCCTCGTGAAGTGCGGGTGTAGAGGGGGGCGTGGGCGCCGTAGCCGGGGCGGGCCCGGCACTTCCACGTCATCGTCACGGTGCCGCTCAGGCCCTCGACGCTGCGGATGATCCGGGGCGTCCTGGCGCCCAGCGGCATGAAGTCGGTGACCCTCACACTGCCGGTGGGGGTGTCCCATTCGTGGTCCAGCGACATGGTGTCGTCGCGGTAGCGGCGCCGGTCGGCCGCCGCGGGCTCGCCGTCGGTGGCGGGGCCGAGGCGCCAGAAGCCGTGCTCCTTGGTGCCGAGCAGGGAGGCGAAGACGGCCGGGGAGTCGAACCTGGGCATGCATGCCCAGGTGATGGTGCCGTCGTTGTGGACGAGGGCGCCGGTGGCGGTGCTGCCGATCAGGCCGTCGTCCTCGATGAGGAACCGGCGGCGGGGCAGGGCGGCGGTGGGCATGGTGTTCCTGACGGGGTGGGTCGAAGGGGGTTCAGGTCTGGGGCGTGGCCGGGGCACTGAGGTGGTCGAGAGCCGTCCGTACGGCGGCGAGGTCGGCGGTGACGGCCAACCGCGGCATCGTCGTCTGGAGTTCGGCGTGGACGAACCGCTGCTCGCGTTCCGTGTGGTCGCAGCCGACGACCAGCGCGGTGCGCGAGAGACGGAGGAACCGCTGCCGGACGTCGAGTACCTGCTGCACGCCGGTGGGGCACCACAGGAGGACGGCGCAGAAGCGCCGCAGGTTGTGCTCCTGCCAGCCAGACGGCGCTTCCGTGTGGGAAGGGGGGTGGGGGTTGAGGACGGTGCCGGTGAAACCGGCCGCCTCCAGCAGGGCGATGGCCTCGCTCTGCCAGCCCGGACGGCCGGCGCCCGAACAGTCCAGGTACAGCGTCGGGCTGCCGTCGAGGGCGTAGTGCTGCGGGTACTCGATCAGCCTCACCGGGCACCGCCGGAGGCGGCGGCCGGGCTGGGGCTGTCGAGCAGGAGGACCATGATGACGGCCTGGGTGCGGGTCTTTGCCTTGATGGCGATGGTGGCCCGGGTGATGATGCCGCCGATGGCGTCCGGGTTGATGCTGGTCATCCTCGCGACGGCGCGAACCTCGTGGGTAGCGAGGAGGGTGAGTATCTCGTGCTCCCGCGGAGGAATGCTCGGGAGCGTGTCGGGCAGTGCCGCGCGCAGTTCGGCGGTGTCGAGGAGGCCGGAGTTGATGAGGTCGACGATGGTGCGGGTGCGGTCAGTGAAGCCGCGGCGGCGCATCATCCGCGACATGACGTTGGCAGCGCCAGTGGAGGAGCAGCCGAGCTGCTCGGCTGCACTGTCGTAGGTGTGCCCGAGGGCGAGCTGCACGGCGACGTCGCGCCCGAACTTGCTGAGCTTGTCGGTGCTCTTGGCGGTCAAGCGGAGGGTTCCGGAGACGCTGGTGAGGACGCGGCGTGCGCTGCTGACCTGGGCTTCGTACAGCGTCGGATCGGTGGCGATGACCAGGCAGGTCTCGACCGGGAGCCCGAGGGCGCCGGCCGCCGCCCGGTAGGGGTTGGTGCCCTGATCGCGGTGTTCCGCCGCGGACACGGAGGCGGACCACACGTTGGTGACGCGCTGGGCGGCGAGCATGGTGCTCACGTGGCGGCCGAGCCGCTCGGTGACCAGGGCGCAGGGGATGGCCATGGAGCCGGCGCGCATCAGCAGCCGCAGCAGCGGAGCGGGAGTGGTGGCCGACACAGGGGCGCCTGTGGCCAGGAGGAACGGGTTGGCGCCGGACAAGCGGCTGGCGGGCAGCTGGACGAGGGCGTTGGCGTCGACGAGGACGCCCGCGCGGTTGATCAGGTGGCGGTCCAGATCGCGTGCCGCCAGTCCGTCGGCAGGTCGTAAGGTGATCATCTTCTGTCTGGGGTTGTCGGGGCGCGGCCCTGGCCCGAAACGGCCGCCATGGGGTGGTGCGGTGGAGCGGGTGCTCAGCCGGTTGGCCGAGGCGGGTCCTGCTGGGAGGAACCGGTTTGGTGCTTCGGAGTGGAACGACCGGCGATCAGACGGTCGGTGACGGCCAGAGTGCCGAAGGCGACGAGGGCGAAGACCGCCAGGTGGAGCGGCTGGGAAATGTCGGCCCGGTGCTGGACGAGGTAGAGGACGGCGGCGCCGACCTGGAGGCTGAGGAGGAAGCAGACGGCTCCGACCGCGGCCCGGCCGCCGGTGGGACGGGAGTTCACGCGGCCTGTCCGCGGGGCTCGGCGTGGTGCAGCGGCTCGGCGGGCCACGCGGGGTCGATGTCGCTGAGGCGGACCAGGCTGGCCAGGACAGCGGCGATGCTCGCCTGGATCTGGGTACGCACGCCCAGCCAGGCACGCAGGCCCCTGCCGTAGCCGCACACGGTAGCGGCGGTGACGTCGAAGTCGGCCGAGATCTCCGGGGCGGTGCGCCTGCCGACCCAGCCCACCAGGACACGGTCGAGGCGCCGGGGCAGGCGGATGCCGGCGCAGAGGGCGGCGCAGGGTTGCGCGGTGTCGGTGATCAGGCGGTACGCGGCGCCCCAGGCGACGAGCTGTGGCGCGGTGCGGGTGCCGGTGGCCGTCAGCAGCTCCTTGACGGCGGCATCGACCGCGCTGGGCCCCCACGGGAGTTCGGGGTCGGCAGCGATCGTGCGGATGGTGGACTCGGCAGCGATCTGCCCGAGCAGGCGGACCTGCTGCCCGGTCAAGGTGTGGGCGGGACGAGCGGTGGTGGTCATGGTGGTGTCTCCGGTGGTCGGCGGCGGGTTCACGGGCGGCCGACGCCCAGGGCATCGGCCGGGGCGAGGCGCTCCAGCAGGCGGGGGCCGAGCCGCTCGGTGTGGGGGCCGGTTCCGACGACCAGGACGAGGTCGTCCTTCGCGGCCATCTCGAAGACCCGCTGCTCGGGGCCTGGTTCGCAGGGGCCGGATCGGACGCGGTGGACCGCACCCGGGCCGAGGGCCCGGACAGCGGCCCGCTCGACGGCGTCCAGCGGGTCGGGCCCGTCGTGTCCGGCCAGCGGGGTGCTGACCGGCAGGAGCAGGACATAGTCGGCATCTGCGAGGGCGGCGCCGAGTTCGTCGGCGTGCGCGCTGGTGCGGGCGATGCCGTCCGGCTCCAGGACGACGAGCACGTCCCTCTCGGTGAGCATCCGGGCGGCCGTGACGTCCTGGGAGATCTCGCGCGGGTGCCGTGCGCGGGAGTTCCTGACGGTGATCCCGTCCAGCGTGCCGAGCACGGCGAGCGAGCGCTCGACGCCGCGGAAGGTGGCGAGGCGGTCCGCCACGGCCTGCGGGTCCTCGCCGGCGACGAGGGCGGTGGCGATGGCGGCGCAGGCCGCCAGGGCGTGGTGGCGGCCGACGACCGGCACGACGAACTGGTGCCTCGTGCCCTGGTAGTGGAGGGTGAGGAGGTGTTCACCGCCGAGCCACTGGGGCGTGAGGACCCACACGTCGCAGTCCTCGGCTAGGCCGACGGTCACCATCGCCACGTTGGGCTCGGGCCGGTCCGTGAGTCTCTCGTGCACGATCTTGGCGCCCTTGTCCCACAGTGGCAGCACCACCGTGCCCGACGACCGGGCGAGGTAGGTGGCGTCGTTCAGCGCCTCGATGGTGTCCTCGAAGTGCGGCGCGTTCCGGGTGGCACTGGTGATCAGCGTGACCGCGGGTCGCGGCCGCCGGTACTGGTGCGCGGTGCCAGAGCGGTAGCTCCAGGGCCCGAGGGGAGCGGCCTCGTGAGTAGTGGTGTCCGGGCACAGGTCCACCACCAGCCGCCGGTCGCCGCCGTGCCCCGGCGGGCCGCCTTGGGCGGGGGCATTGAGGATCCAGCCGGTGCGTCCGTCGTCCAGCGCGGCGGCGAGCACCGCCGCCGCCGTCGCGGTGTCATGGCTGCCGCTGACGGCCACCAGCTGACGGCCGGGTTCGGCGGTCAGCACCGCGAGCGCGTGCGCGCGGGCGAGCACCGGTACCTTCAGCTCCTGGGCGTGGTCGAGTTCGGGGTGCGCAGCGGCCACCACACCCGACCACACCACACAGGTCCGGTCTTCCTGGACGTTGCGGGTGTCGAAGCCGACCGCGACATTGACCCCGGCCTCGCGCAGCCGGGCGGCAGTGACGCTGTCCTGATCGGCGGCGCCGATGCTGCCGGTGACGTCCAGGCCGCGGGAGACCAGCCACAACGCCAGACCCTCCATGCCGGGCGCGGTGACGTCGACCAGGTGCGCCTTGGCCAGCAGGTCGGGGGTGGGCTTCGTCCTACCCTTCGCGCGGGGTCGGACGGAAACGGCGTCCATGCTTTCCATGGAGTCCTCCAGCAGGGTGAGGGGTCGGGTTGGACCGGGCCGGTCGCGGGTCCGGGCGTGTGGCGCCGCGACCGGCCCGGGGCTCATGCCTGGGTGAGACCGCGCTCCAGCTCCGCGTCGGTGACGCGGACGGCGTGGTACTCCAGGTCCAGGTGGGCGACGCGGGCCAGGTGCGCGACCACCGGCTCGCCGAGCAGCTCACCGGCCGGCTCGCTGGCCTCGAAGCCATCAAGCGCCTCGGCCAGGGACTGCGGCACGGGCGGCGTGTCACGGTTCAGGTAGGCGTCGCCGCGGGTGGCGGGCGGGGGTTTGAGGCCGGCCTCGACGCCGTGCCGGACGCCGGCCAGGACGGCCGCCAGCGCGAGCATCGGGTTGGCGTCCGCACCGGGCAGCCGCACCTCCAGCCGCAGACTGGGGCCGTGCCCGACCACCCTCACCGCGCACGAGCGGTTGTCCCGGCCCCAGGCGAAGCGGGCCGGCGCGAAGGAGTGGTCGTCGAGGCGCTTGTAGCTGTTCACGTACGGCGCCCACAGCGGGCCGGTCTGCGGCAGCACCGCAAGCAGCCCGGCCACCGCCTGCTCGCCCAGCTCCGACAGTTCGGTCCCGTCCTGCGGGTCGGCGGCCAGGACCGGCCGACCGTCGACATCGTGCAGCGAGACGTGCAAGTGCAGGCCACTGCCGACCCCGGTGGCCGGAGCCGCCATGAACGACGCCACCATGCCCAGCTCGTCCGCGACCGTCTTCGCGGCGTGCTTGAACAGCACGTGCCGCTCGCACACCTCACGGACCGGGCCGTACGGGAAGGTCACCTCGATCTGGCCAGACGCGCCCTCGCCCTTGACCGCCTCCACCGGCAGAGCGGCGGCGGCCAGGACCTGCCGGAGCCTGCGCCCGAACTCCCTCACCTCCGAAGGCTGGTCGAGGGCATAGTCGCGGTTGTCCCACGTGACGGGGCGAAGCCCGCGCCAGCCGGCTGCCGCCGCGTCCCGGGCGGTCCCCTCGTAGAGCACGAACTCCGTCTCGACCCCCACCATCGCCGTCAGGCCGACACCGGCCAGGAGCTCCTGCTGCCCGGCCAGCACGGTGCCCGGGGCCAGCGGGTGCGGCCACCCCTTGCTGACCGGATCGGCGAGCACCACCGCCGTGGACGGCAGCCACGGCAGCACGCGCGCACCCTTGGTGTCGGGCAGCAGAGCGATGTCGCCGAAGCCGGACTCCCACGAGAACGCCCCGGTGCGCGGGGCGGTCATCCCGAGGTCGGTGCCGATCACGTACCCGCACATCTCCGGAGCCAGCCGGCCCGGCCGCAGCTGCTCCACCGCAGCGGCCGCGTCGTACTCCTTGCCCTTGAGACGGCCCTGCACATCGACGGCCGCCAGCAGCACCGTCTCGATCCCGAAGTCGGCCACCAGCCGGTGCAACGGCCCGACCGGCGAAGCCGCCACCGGCGAGCTTCCGGTCCCGCGGTACCGGGCTGCCCGCATCGCCGCCTTCGGACGACCCGAGCGGCGGCTGGTCACACGACCTCCTCGGTCAGCTTTACCAGCTCGGCCGACCGCTGGACCGGCGGCGCGTACGAGCGCCCCGCCTTGAGCCACCACGCCCACGCCAGCACCATCACCGCCAGGAGCGCGACGGGAGCGTAGTTGAACGTGTCCACCGTCACCGGGAAGGACTGCGGCAGGCACACCAGCACGCTCACCACCGCCACCCAGCCCACCGCGATCCACCCGACCAGCGGCCCCCGACGGCCCAGGTTCCACGGCCCGGGCCGGAACGTCCGGCCCCTGCGAAGCCGCAGGTAGATCGGCACCGCGTACGCCGGCGTCATCCCCACCACGTTGACGGCGGTCACCGCCCCGTACGCGGTCGTGCTGTACAGCGACGGCAGTGCCAGCACCGCGGCCGCCCCCACCGACAGCCACACCCCGGCCACTGGCGACCCGGTACGCTCCGACACCCGGCTCCACAACGCCGAGGCCGGTAGCGCGCCGTCCCGGGAGAAGGCGAAGACCATCCGCGCCGACGCGGCCGTCTCCGCGTTCCCGCAGAACAACTGCGCCACGATCACCACGACGAGAAGCGTCTTCGCCCCGGTCGTCCCGAGCGCGTCGATGAAGATCTGCGCCGGGGGCACGCCGGCGGGCGAGTTGAGGACGGCGTCGTAGTCCTGGATCGCGAACAGCATGCCGGCCAGCAGCACGGCACCGGCGATCCAGCTCACCCAGATCGAGCGGACGATCCCGCGAGGCGCCGACACCGATGCCTTGGTGGTCTCCTCGGCCATGTGCGCACTCGCGTCGTAGCCGGAGAAGGTGTATTGGGCCAGCAGCAGGCCGATGCAGGAGACGTAGAGCGGGTTGCTCCAGCCGGTGTTGTTGACGAAGTGCCCGACGACCCAGCCGGCCTCCTGATGGTGGCTGGGCACGATCGCGAGCGCGCCGACGATCAGCACGACGCCGCCGATGTGCCACCACACCGAGACGCTGTTGAGGAAGGCGACCCGGCGCACGTTCGGCACGTTTAACAGCGCGTGGAGCAGCAGGACGGCCGCGAAGATCGCGAACAGGCCGGCGGGCGTGGGCTCGTAGCCGAACTGGAGGTTGAGGAAGGCTCCGATGAAGGAGGCGGCGCCGTAGTCGATGCCGCAGATGCCGCCGATCAGACCGAGCAGGTTGAGCCAGCCGACCAGCCAGCCCCACCGCGGCCCGCCGAGCTGGTGCGCCATAAAGTACAGGCCGCCGGAGGTCGGGTAGGCCGAGGTCACCTCGGCCAGGGCCAGGCCGACGAACATGACCAGACCGCCGACGATGATCCAGCCCCAGAACATCACCGCCGGCCCGCCGGTGTTCAGACCGAACGCGAACATCGTCATGCAGCCGCTGAGAATCGAGATCACGGAGAAGGCGCTGGCGAAGTTGCCGAACTCGCCCATTCTCCTGCTCAGTTTGGGCTCGTAGCCGAGCTGGCGCAGCCGTTCCTCGTCGGACGGCGGAGCGGTGTGAGTGGGGGACATCAAGGTCGACCTCCGTACAAAGTGAACGTGGGCGGTGGGCAGGCAGAGGACGGTTCAGGCCAGGGCGGTCGCCCGGCCGGCGAAGGCCTGCTGGCGCGCGGTCAGCAGCAACTCCTCCGCCTTGCCCGGCGAGTCGGCGACCAGGCTCCACGGGGCCCTGGAAGCGAACTGTCCGAGCGCGGCGAAGACCTCGGCGGCGGCGTCCATCTGGGCCGACGCCCACAGCGCGTGGGCGAGGTAGCTGAGATCGGCAACAGGCCACGACCCGGGAGCTGACACGGACCAGCTCTCGTACGCGCGCAGAGCACGGGAGAAGTGCGGCTCCCGTAGCCACTGCCGGAGCACCACCGCGTTCCGCCTGGGCTCGTTGCGGTACTGCTCGACCGACAGGTACAGCGGCAGGGCAGCGAGCGGGGATCCGGCCGACACCCTCGGCATGACGACGTTCACGAAGTCCGCCGCCGCCGGCCGGTAGACCTGGTGCCAGTAGCGCAGCATGCGGTGGTGGGCCTCGCGGTTGCCCGGATCGCGCCTTCGTGCTTCGTCGAGCAGCCCCCACGGGCCGGGCGGAAGCATAGGGTCCGACGAGCGCAGCTGGTGCTCGGGCCGATGCCTGGCGCGGTCCAGCATGGCCAGAGCGAGCAAGCACACCCACGGCACAGGGTCCGAGGGCACGGCGTCGGCGGCGGCCCAGCATGACTCGCGCGCTGCCCGCTCCAGGCGCCCGGCCTCGGGTGAACTGGCCTCGGCCGCGGTCAGGGAGTGCTCGACCGCGACCCGAGTCCGCAGGATGGCCAGCTCCGGGCCGCCCGGCTCCTCGCCTCCCCAGCCGGCGAGCACCGTCGACCGGGCTGCGACCAACGCCAGGACCTGCGTCCGAGATGTCCGAAGACCCGCCTGCTCGGTGTCGGCAAGCAGCCGCTGCGTTGACAGCCACTGGCCGCGCCGCAAATCGTCCACCGCAGTCCGAAGCCCGGCATCGAGCCCGGCGGGGTGGTACACCGGCCGAGCGGGCGACACGGCGTTCATGGGACCGTCCTTCCAGACATGTCGTGAGCGTGGACGTGGTGGCCGTGGGCACCGGCGCCGGGCCGCGCCCACCGCCGGCAGAGCGCGGCCGGCCCGGCCAGCTTCGGCCGTAGAACCCCGCTGGTGAGCTGCGTCTTCTGATTCCCTTGCGTCAGATGGTGGCGGCGGTTCACCGGACGACGCGACCCCACCGGGGGACGCGGGCGGGACGTCCTAAGACGCGGAGTGATCGAATTCCGCCATGGTCAACTGTTCGCCGCAGTAAGGTGCCTGAGAGTGTTCGACGGCGACCATTCGCGTAGTCATATTCGCGCTGAAATATGATCACGAGGCCGCCTGCGGGAGGCCAAGGCTCCCGCGGACGGGAGGGGCGGTATGGGGGTGCGGCGATGCGAGCGTTGTGGATGCGCGCTCAGCCGGTACAACGACAGCGCCAGTGCGTGCGGCCCGTGCGTGCGGACGGTCGCCGAGACACCGTCCGAGCCCGTTCCCGCGTGGGTGTGGCGAGACGCCCTGGTGCGCGACAGCCTTGCCGAACTGGACTTCGGCAGGCTGAGCAAGCGCATTCGGAAGATCGTCCCGCTTCGCCAGGACGACCTGGCCGGGATCACCGGACTGACCCAGGGCTACCTGTCCCGGCTGGAGGCCGGACGGGTGCAGTTGACCCACATCGACCGGATCATCGAGTTCCTCGACGCGGTTGGCGCCCCGGCCGATCTGGTGAGGCTCCCGCTGCGCACGGCCGCGGACCCGTCTGCCCCAGGACGGAGCGTCAGTTCACTCCCTGCTCATGACGACACCGCCGGGCCGTGGACGGCCCGCCGTATGGTGGCGGCACTGCACGACGCGATGCGAGGGGAGCCTGCCGCCATGCCCATGCGTCCGAATCGCCGCCACTTCCTGCTCCTGGCCGGAACCGCCCTTTCCGCCTACATCCACCAGTGGGGAATCGCCGACGCCGAGCCCCTCGAACGCGCACTCGGCGGCGCTCAGGTGACCCCCGCGCTCGCCGGTAGCCTCCAGGGGACGATCGACAGCCTGCGCACCATGGACGCCAGCTCCGGCAGCGGCCTGGTCGCCGGCCTCGCCCGTGCCCATCTCAGCGTCCTGCACGAGACGTTGAAGTCAGCCAGCTACACCGAGGAGATCGGACGACGCCTGGCCGGCATCGCCGCCGACACCGCAACCCAGCTCGGCTGGTTCCACTTCGACGCCGGCCACCACAAACCGGCCCAACGCGCTCTCCTGTCGGCACTTCGGGCCGCCCATGCCTCCGGCGACCCCCGATACGGCGCCGGCGCTCTGTCCTACCTCGCCATCCAGAGCTACTCGATCGGCGACCCCCGCGACGCCGTGACCGCGATGCAGGCCGCCAGGGAAAAGGTCCACACCCTCGACGCCTCGCACCTGGAGGCCATGCTCCTGACCCGTCAGGCGCGCGGGCACGCCAAGCTCGGGGAACGCCAGGCATGCCAGCGCGCGCTCGGGCGAGCCGCAGAACTAGCCCAGCTAGGCCCGGCCGAAAGCGACCCTGGCTGGCTCTACTGGATGAACCGCGGGGAGATCCTCGGCCAGACCGCGAGCTGTCACCTCCAACTCGGCGACCACAAGACCGCCGCAGACCACTTCGAGCAGGCTGCCTCCACCCTGAATCCCGCCGACCTCCGGACACGGGCGCTCTTCGCATCGAGGGCCGCTTCCGCGCACCTTCTCGCCGGCGACCAGGATGGGGGCTTCATGGCCGCCGATGCCGCTTTCACCCTCGCGTCGAAGGTCCGGTCGGCCAGGCTGACCGAGCACCTGGAGCAGACCGTGGAGCACCTCCAGGCCATCCCCGGCCCGCGGTCGAACGAGCTGATAGAACGGTCACGACAAATGATGGCGGCCAAGGAGTCGTGACCGTGACCAGCACCGTGCTCGTTCTGTGGGACATCGACCGCACCCTGGTATACGTCGGCGAGACCGACCGCGCCGTCTACCGCGAGGCGTTCCGCCAGGTCGTCGGACGCGACGCGGTGAAGCTTCCCGAACGCGGCACCGGCCGCACGATGCCGCTGGCGGTACGGGAACTGCTCACGGCCAACGACGTCGACCACCGGGACCTGGAGCTGTTCGCGGAACAGATCGTCGAACTCCTGCCCCAGCTCCTCGCAGCCAAAGCCGAGCAGCTGCGCGCAGGAGGCCAGCTCATGCCCGGTGCCACCGCCGCACTCGCAGCAGTCGACGCCCACCCGGACCTCGTGCCCACCGTGGTCACCGGCAACTTGCAGCAGAACGCGGAGATCAAACTCCGCGCCTTCGGCCTCGATCAGTACGTCGACCTCACCGTTGGCGGCTTCGCCTCCGACGACTCCCACCGGCCGGCCTTGGTCGGCGTCGCCCAGCGCCGAGCCGCCACCCGCCATGGGAAGACCTTCGGCCGATCGAACACGGTCATCATCGGGGACTCGCTCGAAGACGTGCGGACCGGAGCGGAAGGCGGAGCAGGCGTGATCGCTGTCGCCTCCGGCACAACCACGGCCGACCAGCTCGCCGACGCCGGGGCGGACCGTGTCCTCGACAGCCTGCGCGACCCACAAGCGGTCCTCCGCGCCATTGCAGAACTCACGGCCCGCCGTCTGTAGTTCGGCAGCGGCGCCAACCGCACGGCCGCCCCTCGTCGGCCTGCTACCGTCACCGCCATGACGCTCTCCGTAGCAGGTGGCCGCGCGCTGGACCTCCGGAAGGAACCGGTCGGCTGCCTCCTCGAACTGGTCGAGCAGCGCCTCGGCACAGCACTCGACCGGACCGGCGTCGTCAGGAAGCGCCGGTCGGTCGGAGCGAGAACCGACCGGGACACCTGGGTCCGCATCGAGCGCCGCCCGTGGACGAGGGCCAGAGAGCAGGGCTGGGCCGGCACCGAAACCGCTGCCGTTCTGACCGGCGTGGTGATGCCCCGCTGGGTGAGTTCAGTGGCGTGGCGCGACACCGGTGACGGGGCGATCTGGCGAGCGGACGAGACGTCGCGCATTCCGGGCAATCCGGTCGGCACAGCCGTCCTGGCCACCGATCCCGAGCTTCCGGACGGCTGGTGGAAGGCTCTGAACGCCTCCCTGGACGCGCTCGCCGCCCAGCCCACGCCCAGGGTGGCGACGCCGGACACCGAGCCGATCACCCAGCAGCTGGTCGATCAGGTGATCCGCACCGCCTTCCCCCTGGCGGTGAACACCCAGGTGCTCTCGTGGTCCGCGGCGCACGCCGACCTGAACTGGGTGAACGTCACCGGTCCCGAGTTCTGCCTGTTCGACTGGGAGGACTGGGGGATGGCGCCGCACGGCCTGGACTCCGCGTCGCTGCTGGCCGCATCCCTCGCCGTCCCGGGGCTCGCGGACCGCGTACGCCGCGAGCGCCGGGCGGACCTTGAGAGTCGCGACGGCATGGTGATGCGCCTCTTCGTGCTGGCAAAGATCGCCGGCCCGCACGCCCACCCGGACGACCCCCGGGTAGCCCCGGCCCGATTGGAGGCCGAGCAGCTGATCCGCGCGCTTCAACCACTCTGACGAGCGGCTCGCTCAGCCAGCAGACGCCGGTACCCGTCGATGAGTTCGGCACTGACCTCCAGCCCGGCGGCATCGACCAGCTCGCGCAGATGATCCGGCCTGTCAGTGCCGACCGCGACCGCGCCCACCAGCGGCAGCTCGAAGGCGACCCGGAAGGCCGCCCGCACCGGAGTCGACTCACCCACGGCACCGGCCAGGAAGAGACGCGGGTCGCTCCGACGCCAGGGCGGGCTGGCAGGGTTCCCGCCGAACGGGCTCATGCCCCAGCGGCGTTCGGCCGGAATACCCCATCCCCGGGCGAGGACTTCACCAGTGACCAGGACCTCGTGGCCGACGAGCAGCCCGGATCGGACCATCAGGACGTCCGGCGCGACCGGAAGCGGGGCATCGAGCGTGGCGACGGCGCGCGGATTCCACGTCGCGATCCCCCACGCCCCACAAGACCCGGCCGCCGCCGCTTCAGCCAGGACAGCGCAGGCGGCGGCCAACTGTTCCTCGCCTCGTTCACCGGCCGTGAGCGAGGCTTCCGGGTTGTGCAGGAACACCACGTCCGGTGCACGCCCCAGGTCCCGAATCGTCTGCTCCAGCGCTGCCCGGAGCTCCACCGGATCGAGGCTGTGACGCGCCCGGCCGCCGGCGGCCGGGAAGTAGCCGACCTTGGTGGAGACCGTGAAGCCGGACAACAGGTCCCCGCCCACGTCGGCGAGCGTGGCGTGCGAGGTGAAGCCCAGGTAGTTGAACGCGGTGTCGATCGCGGTCACACCGTGATCCAGCGCCGCCGTCAGGAGGTGGCGTTCGTGACGAGACCGGTGTAGCCCGAGAACAACTCGTCGGTCAGCGGCGCGCACAACCCCTCCTTCGCCAGCAGGCCGGCCGCCGCATGTACCTCGGTGCCAACAGCGGCCTCGGCCTCCGCCAGGACCACGGGGTGTCCGCTGAGTAGCAGTCGCAGCGCGGGCTCCGCCTTCGCGGCAAAGCTGAGACGCCGACCAGCCGCGGTCACCTCCACCACGCTGTCACCCGGGCGGATGTCCGGGCGGAAGTTCGTGGTGCAGACCGCCGCCGTGAGTGGGCCGAGTACGTCCAGGTGCGGCACCTGCCGAGCCGGCGCGGCGGTCCGCTGGTAGTCGCTGAGGAACGCGGCCGGAGGCCGCGACTCCACCAGCCCCCGCGCGGCGGCGATCAGCTGGCTGGCGTCGGCACCCGGAGCGCGGTCGAGATCGCGCCGGAAGACCTCCTGTTCGCGGCACCAGTCGCCGAGCCAGGCCATCCAACTGGCCCCGGTCCGCTTGGTGATGCCGAAGGTGACGTGCAGCGAGTGACCGGCGTCCCCGTGGCCGACACGAGTGGCCCGGTGCCAGTGGCCCCGCGGGATGTGCATCACCTCGCCGGCGCGAAGCAATCCCGACCAGATCACCTCCTCGCTCGGCGTGGAGTTCGGGTCGGCGTCCCGGTACATCGGCGCGGTGCGCGAAGTACCACGGACCTCCCAGCCCTTCTCGCCCGCCAGTTGGACGACGATCACATCGTGGTCGTCCCAGTGCAGCGGGAACCCCTCCGCCTCGCCGGTGGTCCAGTAGACGTTCACCTGGACCCGCTCCTGGCTCCACCACTGCAGCGCGCGGCAGGCTATCTCCAGCGTCGGATCGGAGACGTTCGCCTGGTCGAGGATCAGCGTCGCGCCCTCGCTGAGCAGCCTCCCCAGGGCGTTCATGTTGACCATGGAGATGCTCTGGCCCCGGGGGCTGACGCTGTCCGTGAAGTAGACCGCCGGATGGACCTCCACACCTTCCTGGAACAGCCGGAACTGCGGGCGGGCGAGACTGCGCCGCATCACCAGGTCGAGCAGCCGTTCCGGGGTGAGCAACCGCCTCGACAGGTCCTCGACCCCCGTGTGTCCCCTCGCGAACCGATCACCGATCCGTTCCGGTCCCGCCCAGAGCCGACTCCACGGCCCTGATCAACTTGTGCTCCACACGAACCTCCCCTGAACCCAATCACCAGGCCGTACCGGCTGGCGGGCGTGCGGATACCGGTACGCCCACCAGCCGGCTCACTCACTCGCTGTCGTGCAGATTTCCGTCGCCTCCGGGCCACGGGTCGTCGCCGCCGGAGCCGGCGTTGTCCGAGCGGAGACTGTCGTATCGGTCGTGCACCGCCCCCAGCTCATCGACCGCGAGCAACAGTTTCTCATCCGGTTGACCTGCCATTTTTCGCTCCTCTCATGCCCCCGGGCTAGCGGAGGCGGACGGCGTACAAGGCGCCGCCTACCGGCGGCCTCGCGCTGGTTGCTCATCATCAAGCGGTCGTTACCTGGGGTCATATTTCCCTGCGAATGCGGAAGTTCGACCTCCAGGCGTAGCGTCATCGAGCCCTGCTGACGCAAACCGCTGGTCAGGCGGGCAGCACACATCTCCGCGCCAGGACCCTTGATCCAGTCCCCCCGCTGATCGCAGCAGTGGGGCCCGGCCCTGCGCTGCCACCTCCGAAGGATAGGACAGGTGGGTACGCCAGGGGCGGCCCCCAGCGGATACGTCTCGGGACGTCCCTGGAACGTCCCGGAACGTGGTTGGAAGGCACCCATTAGGCCCGCCAGAATCGGGGTGATTCTCGGTTTTGACGGCGCGAGGAAATCGAGACCTGAGATACGGCGCCAGCTTCTGGAGCTGATTTCAATCTGCGCAGCACTCCTCCTGGACTTCACTTTCTCTTGAAAGGCAGATGCCCGTGGAAAACGAGATCAGGCAGAACTCCCTGAAGGTCATGGGAATCCGGTACTCGCCCGGCATGCGCAAATGGAACCTCCGGTTCGGCATTACGTCCCGCTGCAATATTCGCTGCCAGTACTGCCTGCCGGAGGGGAAGCAAGGGGTCATCGTCCAGCCTTCGCTGGAGGAGGCGATCGAGGTCCTCCAGGCCGGCTACGACATCGGCCTCCGGAGGGTCCACTACACCGGCGGGGAGCCGACGGTGCGCAGGGACTTCGTGGATCTGCTGCGTGCTGGCAAGGCGATCGGCTACGAGCAGCAGATCGTCACGACCAACGGCTACCGCCTGCACCACTTCATCGAGGAGGCGGTCGACGCCGGCCTGACCCGGGCGATCGTCAGTATCGACACCCTGGACGAGCAGCGCAACCTGCTGATCACCCGGAGGGGCTTTCACAGCGATACGCTGCGCAGTATCGAGCGCTCGGTCGAGTTGCTGCCGACCCTGACGAAGATCTCGTGCGTGACGATGCGCGACACCCTTCACGAGCTGCCCGCCTTCATCGACTACGCCCGTGAGCTGAACAGCGGCGGAGGGGCGGGCCAGCTGGCGATCAAGCTGAACCAGTTCTTCCCCTCCAACCCCGCCCAGCTCGGCGCCGAGGGCGAGGCGTTCTGGAAGAACCAGTTCGTGGAGGAGTCTGCGATCCTCGACGCGCTCGCGAAGGCGGGTGAACTGCGGCCCGTGCGGCGGGAGTCGATCGAGGGAGACAACCCGAGCTACAACTACTACGAGATCGGTGAGACCGGGGTGAAGGTCGCGGTGCTCGCGATGTTCTCCTGGGACTACCCGTGCGGCGGCTGCTGGAAGCTGCGGATCAGCCCGAACGGGATGACGACGGTCTGTATCAGTCAGAAGAACCCTCCGGTCCTGTGGGGGATGTCGCTGGACGAGAAGCGGGAGACGTTCAAGCGGCTGACCGGCTACCGCGACAGCGAGCAGTTCGACATCGACAACCCGAACCGCAAGCACTACCGCGACCAGCTCGGCGAGCTGCGATTCGACAAGGTTGTCGGCGAGGAGAAGTCGATCGCGCACTTCCGCACCATCTTGACCCGTGAGACGCTGGAAGCACGGGGTGAGATGTGACGGGCCTGGAACGCCTGTGCTTCGGCACCTCGACGTTCGTCGCTGGTCGTCTGCAGCCTGGCAAGGACTCGCGGCCCGGCCTGGACGCTCTGCGTGCCGCGCTGGCCGCCGGGGTGCGCACGATTCACTCCAACCCGCACCTCGGCACGCAGTGGGCGGTGCGGGAGGTGCTGGACGAGGTCGGCCCGGTCGTCGGGCTCCGTCACCTGGTCAAGGCAGAGTGCCCGCTGCGGGGTGATCTGGAGGCTCGCGTCAACACGGCCATCGAGATGTCCACCGGGCAGTTGGGTATCGGCCGGATCGATGCCGTGGTGCTCCAGGTAGACCTCAAACGCACCGGGCAAACTGAACTGCTCAACGATCAGCGGGCGTTGAGGGAGTTCTACCGGTACGGCGCCCAGGTGGCGTTCGCCTCCGGTCGGGTCGGCGCGGTCTACGCCTACTGCCACGGCCCCACCTCCGTCCGCGCCGCCCTGCGGGAGGAGCCGATCACGGCTGTCTCGGCGCAGTACCACCTCGCGTCCTCCTGGCCGATTTCCCATCTGGCCCAGATCTCGCAGGCCGGCCGCGGCTTCGTCGGGATGTCGCCTCTCAACCGCGGGGCTCTGATCGACCCGCGTGCCGGCAGCGCCAGCAGCAGGCTCCGCCCGCTTGCATGGGTGCTCCGTGAGCCGCGGGTGGAGACCATCGCCATCACCATGTCCTCACCGGACCATGTCCATGAGGTGATCGACACCTTCCGGAACTCGCCGCGATCAAGGTTGCCCGGTTCCCGCACCGGCGGCGCCGGGCTCAAGGAGACCGCGCCGTGATCGACCTGGCCCTGCCACGAACGGTCCCCGAGAGCCTACTCCCGTGCGCGGGGGGCCGTGAGCGGATCGAAGTGCGCTGTTGACTCTGACCCTGGGGCTGAACTTCGGGACCCACGACGCGGCGGCGGCCATCGTTCATGACGGGACGGTGGTCGCCGCCATCGAAGAGGAACGCCTGAACCGGATCAAGAACACGAAGGTGTTCCCCGAGCAGGCGATCCGGGCCTGTCTGGACCTGGCCGGCGCCCACCCCCAGGACCTTGACCAGGCAGCACTGTTCGTCGACCCGAAGCTTCACCTCCTCCTGGCGCCGTCGAACCTGCGCTACGGCACACCGGCGTCGATCGGTTCGCTGCTGTCGGACCTGGACAAGTACCGCACGCGCCGCCGCCTGCACGACACGGTTCGCCGCAGCGGCCTGTTATCGAACCGTCTGCCGCTCATGCCCGTGCCGCACCACCGTGCGCACGCCGCCAGCGCCTACCTGACCTCGCCCTTCGATGACGCCCTGGTCGTCACCCTCGACGGCCGCGGCGAGTACGAGACCGCCGCGATCTACGACGGCAGCAACGGCCGGATGACACGGCGCCATCACATCCTGTACCCGCACTCGTTCGGATACCTGTACAGCGCCCTGACCCGGTACCTCGGCTTCCGGCCGCAGAGTGACGAGTACAAGGTGATGGGCCTGGCCGCCTACGGAGGCCCGCGGTACTTCGACCAGATCCAGCGCCTTGCCCGGTTCGACCCGCGTGCCGGCCGACTGCACCTGGGCCTGCGCTACTTCGACCACCACCGTCGACCCAGCACCCGCCGCAGCCTGTTCAGCCCGGCCCTGGTCGAACTCCTCGGCCCGCCCCGGCACGCCGAGGACGAGATCACCGATCGGCACCGCGACATCGCCCGCGCCCTCCAACACCTCCTGGAGCAGTTGGTCGGCTCCTACCTCGCCTTCGCCCAGCACCTCGTACCGAAACGATCGCTCTGCCTGGCCGGCGGCGTCGCGCTCAACTGTGTCGCCAACGCCACCGTGATCGCCTCGGGCCGGTTCGACCGGATCTTCATCCAGCCCGCCGCAGGCGACGCCGGCACCTCCATCGGCGCGGCGCTGGCCACCGCGGCCAGCCCGGTCCGGCTCCCCCTTCGGCATGCCTTCCTCGGCCCGTCCTACGACGAGGGGACCATCCGCTCGGCCCTGAGCAGTATCCCCGTCGACCGGTACCGGGTGCGGCGCACGGCCGAGCCGCACCGGGAAGCCGCGCAGCTGCTGAGAGCGGAGAAGGTGATCGGTTGGTTCCAGGGCCGCATGGAGTTCGGACCGCGGGCGCTGGGAGCCCGCAGCATCCTGGCCTCTCCACAGCACGCCACGACCGCCGTCCGGATCAATGCCATGATCAAACAGCGGGAAGCGTTCCGCCCGTTCGCACCAGCCGTACTGGCAGAGCACGCCGACGACTTCTTCGCCCTGCCGTCGGCCGGTGCACTCGTCTACCCGTACATGCTGGCGACCGGCACGGTGCGTCAGCACCAGCGAGATCGTCTTCCAGCCGTGGTCCATGTGGACGGATCCGCCCGCGTCCAGACGGTGCACCGTGACACGAACCCTCTGGTGTGGAACGTCATCGATGCCTATCGCCAGCTCTCGGGTCTGCCCGTCGTGCTGAACACCTCGTTCAACGGCGCGGACGAGCCGATCGTCTGCACCCCGAGCGATGCGGTCGCAACCTTCCTGAGGTGCGGCTTGGACGCACTCGTGATCGGCCCGTTCGTCATCGAGGAGAGCACCCGTTGAACCGCTCCGACCTCCCTTGTACAGAGCGGTGAAGCGAGAGCCCGCCAGGGAAGGCCATGCACCCGGCATCGGCGCCGCCCTCGCCCCGGTCCATCGACGCGGCTGCTGAGTCGTCGCGGCGATGGCCCGCGCCGATCGCCTTGCCGGCCGCTCGGGGTGATCGGTCGTATCTGGACAGCGATTCGGCGTTGCTCGCGGCGCCCGTGCGTTCTATCCTCTGGGCAACGCGCTGACGGAGACAAGTAGCCGCAGGGCACGCGAGCCGAGAGAACTGCCGGCTGCTGGGAAGGCAGTCTCGCGTCCTGTGGCGAATCCCCTCCCGAGTGCGGGGAGGAACGGCCGGTTTCGGCCCAATGCCCCGCCGGTTCGCTCCCGTTATCGAGCTGTCGAGGCCGTCCCCCTGGGGCGGCGAAGGCGTGGTGGCACCGCGAGTTCCCTTCTCGCCCACGCTCCCAAGGGATCACGTCGGACTCCGACTGATCGATGGGACCCGAAATGCTGGACATCACCGTCATCCGTGAGCACCCCCGGCGCGTCGAACACGCGCTGGCGAAGCGGGCCGTTCACATCGACCTCGGCGACTTCCTCGCCCTGGACGAGAAGTACCGGCACGGCACGACCGAGGTCGAGACGCTACGCGCCGAGCGCAAGCAGATCTCCCGCGAGATCGCGCGGCTCGACCAGGCGGACCCGGCCGCCGTCGCCAAGCGCACCGAGGCAACCGAACTCGGTTCCCGTCTTGCCGCCTGGGAGGAGCAGCTCGCCGCCTTGGCCGGCGAGCGCCAGGCCTTCCTCGACCGACTGCCCAACCTGCCCGACGAGGACGTGCCCGCCGGAGGCAAGGAGCAGAACCAGGTCGTCCGCGAGCACGGTGCCCGGCCGGCCTTCGACTTCGAACCGCACAACCACGTCGACCTGGCTCGCCGACTCGGCCTGATCGACTACGAGCGCGGCGTCAAGCTCGGTGGGACCGGCAACTGGGTCTACCGCGGAAACGGCGCCCTGCTCGAATGGGCGCTGCTCAACTTCTTCATCGAGACCCACGTTCAGGACGGCTACGAGCTGATCCTGCCGCCCCACCTGCTGACCTACCAGGCCGGCTACACCGCAGGCCAGTTCCCCAAGTTCGCCGAGGACGTCTTCGCGCTCGAACAGGGTCCGGCCGGGCCGCAGCGGTTCCTCCTGCCGACCTCGGAGACCGCCCTGGTCAATCTGCACCGCGACGAGGTCCTGGCGGAGGCCGAACTGCCGCGCAGGTACGTCGCCTACTCGCCCTGCTATCGGCGCGAGGCCGGCAGCTATCGCGCCGCCGACCGGGGAACCCTTCGTGGCCACCAGTTCAACAAGGTCGAGATGTTCCAGTTCGCGCACCCCGACCACTCCGACGCCGCCCACGAGGAACTCCTCACCAAGGCAGCCGACTTGGTCGAGGCGCTCGGCCTTCACCACCGAATCACCCGGCTGGCCGCCGAGGACACCAGCGCCTCGATGGCCAAGACCTTCGACGTCGAGGTCTGGCTGCCCAGCATCGACGGCTACGTCGAGGTGAGCTCGGTATCGAACGCCCGGGACTACCAGGCCCGGCGCGGCAACATCCGCTACCGCCCGGCAGCGGGCAAGGCCGCCTACGTGCACACCCTCAACGGCTCCGGGCTGGCCACCAGCCGCCTGGTGCCGGCGCTGCTGGAACAGCACCAGCAGCCGGACGGCACCGTCACGGTACCGGAGGTGCTGCGGCGCTGGCTCGGCCGCGAGTCCTTGGCCCCGGCAACAGCCGGATAGCCGAACCGAACGCCGACGCGCCACGTACATTCGGCGACATCGGAGAGGATCCTGTCCGGGCCACCGCAGCCGTGGCCCGGACAGCTCCTGGACGCAGCGTATGGAGCGCCCGCCGGGCGGGAAGGCCGACAGCATGACGGAGACTTTGCCCCAGTGGGCGTGGCGGATCGCCGAAGAAGAGCTGGCAGCCACCCTGCCGAGGCGTTGGTCGCACTCCCAGGGGGTGGCACGCCAGGCCGCGCAACTGGCCCCGGTCGCCGGGCCGGACGGCGGCCTACTGGTAGCCGCCGCCGTGCTCCATGACGTCGGCTACGCACCTCGGCTTGCCACGACCGGCTTCCACCCCCTGGACGGCGCACGCTTCCTGGAGGGCCGGCAGGGCGCGGACACGCGGCTCGTGCGGCTGGTGGCCAACCACTCGCTCGCCCTGCTGGAGGCTGAGGAACGCGGGCTGCGCGAGACCCTGGAACGGGAGTTCCCGCTGCTCGACGACCAGGTGCTGGTGGACGCCCTGATCTTCTGCGACATGACCACCACTCTCGACGGCACGCCCACCAGCGCCAGTGAGCGGGTCGCGGAGATACTCACCCGCTACGGAGCCGACACGCTGGTCGGACGGTTCATCCACCGCGCGCAGCCGGAGATCGAGGCAGCGGTGGCCCGCACCGAACACCGGCTCGCTGCCGCGGCTCAACCGAGGTAGGGGTACCGGCCGTTGAGGTAGTGGCCGATCTGCTGGCGCATGCTCGGGTGGATGTCGTACTCGTCCAGGTCGCCCGGCCGTACCCAGCGCACACCGTCGGCCTCATCGTTGATCGTCGGGATACCGCCGATCGGGCGGCCGATGTACGCCACCTCGAACTGCTGGCGGGCTTCGCCGTTGCTGCTGTACACGACGATGTGCTCCGGGTTGGAGTAGACGCCGAGGAGTCCGGTGATCTCCGCCTTGATCCCGGTCTCCTCCTCGCACTCGCGCACCGCGCAGTCGGCTGCGGACTCGCCGATGTCCTGCTTCCCGCCGGGCAGGGCCCACTGCCCGGTGTCGCGCCGGCGCTGCAACAGGATCTCGCCGGCCTCGTTCTGCACGAGCAGGTTGCTCGCGGGCACCAGCGAGTTCGCGGCCGGTGCGTCCGGATCGCCGTAGTACTCAGTCCTGCCAGCCACGAGACTGATCTCCCTGCGCGTCGTCGGTCCACGGCCGGGCGGAGTCCCAGACCGCGTCGAAGCTCGAAGCGTAGCCGCCGAACCAACCGAGGTCGCCACCCTTCTGGAGGTGCAACAGTGGGTTGGCGGACGCCGGCTGGCCCCACACGTGCGGGTTGACCAGCAGGTCGTCGTCGTAACGGAACAACGAGTTGTAGAGGGTGGTGTCGTGCAGACGGATCTCGCATCCGGGCGTGCCCAGCAGCGGCCGGTAGTAGGTCAGCGAGGCGCCGATCTTCGCCGCGAGCGCGTCGCCGATGCCCTCCTCGCGTCCGCGGATCGCCACCGCGCGGCCCTGCGGGTCGCCGAAGCACAACCGGACCCTCACCCCGGCCGCCGCGCGCTGCGCCAGCATGGCGGCGATGCGGGGGTTCGACTGGGCAAAGAACGTCCCCGAGAACACCAGCACGTCGATGCCCTGCTCTGCGTCCAGCAGGAGAGAGAGCCACATCTCCCGCGGGACGCTGGCACGGTCGGGGTACGTAGCCACGAGGCCGGTGCCGGGACCGGACGCCTGTCCGCTCTGGGGCCGGGTCTGGGGCCAGAGGAAGTCCTCGTCCACCTTCAGGTGGCGTGCAACATTCCACCGGTGGCGTGCATGCGGCAGGCGACCGCCTAGCCAGCGGGTCACCGTTTTGGGGTCCACCTCGCAGGCCGTCGCGAGTTCCACAGGGGAGACACCGCACTGGGCGAGTGCGGAGCGCAATCGCTCGTTCACAGCGGATATCCAACCGGACGACGGTAGGACTCGCAAGGACGTCCTAGTGCTGCCCTGCAGAAGTTCGTGGAGGGGTGTTGATCAGGCTGCCTTGAGCGGGGTGCCTTCGTAGGTCCAGCGGTAGGGCTTCGCGGTCTCGTTG
>NZ_JBHUAF010000050.1:0-33007 GCF_042789895.1 Kitasatospora sp. NPDC056783 | reverse complement strand
TCGGACTGCCTTCCAGCAGGCCCTCCGGGCTTCGTTCTTTCGTGTTTCCAGCTTATCAGATGTTTTCCGCTCCGTTTTCCGGAGTTTCATTCATCGGATTCGCTTTCCGCTTTGTCTCCCCGGTCTCCCGCGGCGACTCCGGAACTGTACGGGCATGGGCCCGCCACATGCAAATCGTCCCGCCCTGCTCTCGCAGGACGGGACGATCTTGTTCTGGCAGCGTCAGGCGCGGCCCATCTCCTCGACGATGGCCGCAGCGAAGGCGTCGATGTCAGCCTCCGTGGTGTCGAAGGAGCACATCCATCGCACCTCTCCGGTGTGCTCGTTCCAGAAGTAGAAGCGGTAACGCTTCTGGAGCCGCTCGCTCACCTCGCGCGGGAGGATCGCGAACACCGCGTTCGCCTGGACCGGGCGGACCAGCTCGACGCCGTCGATCTCGCGGACCGCGGCCTCCAGGCGGCGGGCCATCGCGTTGGCGTGGCCGGCATTGCGCAGGTACAGATCGCCGGAGAGCAGCGCCTCGAACTGGACCGAGACGAAGCGCATCTTCGAGGCGAGCTGCATCGAGGTCTTGCGCAGGTACTTGATGTTGCGCACCCGCTCGGGGTTGAGCACCACCACGACCTCGCCGAACAGCAGGCCGTTCTTCGTCCCGCCGAAGGACAGCACGTCGACGCCGACATCGGTGGTGAAGGCGCGCAGCGGCTGGCCGAGCGAGGCGGCGGCGTTGGCGAGGCGGGAGCCGTCCACGTGGACGAGCATGCCCAGCTGGTGGGCGTGCTCGGTGATCGCGCGGATCTCGTCGACGGTGTAGAGG
The DNA here is from genome assembly GCF_042789895.1 of Kitasatospora sp. NPDC056783. NCBI lineage: Bacteria > Bacillati > Actinomycetota > Actinomycetes > Kitasatosporales > Streptomycetaceae > Kitasatospora > Kitasatospora sp. NPDC056783. The sequence continues at coordinate 32,190 of NZ_JBHUAF010000050.1, read as the reverse complement.
GTGCCGAGCTCGGTGCTCTGGGTGATGGAGACCGCGAGCGGCTGCGCGCGGTGCTCGTCACCGAATCCCCAGGCCTCCTGGTCGAGGAGCTCGGGGGTGAGCTTGCCGTCCGGGGTGGGGACGGTGAGCAGCTTGATGCCGCCCATCTTCTCCGGGGCGCCGCCCTCGTCCACGTTGATGTGGGCCGTCTGGGCGCAGACCACCGCGCCCCAGCGCGGAAGCAGCGACTGGAGGGCGACCACGTTGGCGCCGGTGCCGTTGAACACCGGGTAGGCCTCCGCCTTCTCGCCGAAGTGCCGGCGGAAGACGTCCTGCAGGTGTGTCGTGTAGTCGTCCTCACCGTAGGCGACCTGGTGGCCACCGTTGGCGAGGGCGATCGCGGCGAGGATCTCGGGGTGCGCACCGGCGTAGTTGTCGCTGGCGAAGCCGCGGACGGCGGGGTCGTGCCGCCGTACCGCGTCCGTACGGGTGAGGTCGGTCATCGAGCTGTCAGCCACAGGTGCTGTCCGTTCAGTTCTGCTGCGGGGCGGTCCCAGAGGCCCGCCAGGTGTCCGGCGAGGTCGGCCGTGTCGGTGAAGCCGGCGAACTTCGCCTCCGGCTTCTCCGCCCGCATCTCCGGGCTGACCAGCGCCTTGATGACCAGGATCGCAGCTGCCGCGGTGGGCTCGCCGTCGGGGGCGGTGGTCTCCTTCTTGAAGGAGTCGGCCATGGCGAGGGTCCACGCCTCGGTCGCGGCCTTGGCGGCCGCGTAGGCGGCGCCGCCGGCGGTGGGCTTGTGCGCGGCCGAGGCGGAGATCATCGCGTAGCGGCCGGCGGAGCTGCGGACCAGCGCGGGCTGGAACGCGAGCGAGGTGTGCTGGAGGGTGCGCACGACGGTGTCGTGCAGGAAGTCCCAGTCGTCCAGCCGGGTGTCGAAGAAGGTCTTGCCGCCGCGCCAGCCGCCGACCAGGTGGAACAGGCCGTCGACGTGGCCGTGCTCGGACTCCAGGTGGTCGGCCCAGTCGTGGACCTCCTGCGGGTCGAGCAGGTCGATCACCTGGCCGCTGATCTTGGCTCCGCGGACGGCCACCCGGGTGGCGTCCAGGGCGGACTCCAGGCGCTGGGCGTCGATGTCGGCGCCGATCACGGTGGCGCCGTCCGCGGTGAGGCGGCGCAGCACGGCGCGCCCGGCCGGGCCGCTGGCTCCGGCGACGGCGATGACCTTGCCGGCCAGCGGGGCGTTGGTGGAGGTGGTCACGCGGCGGCTCCCTGGATCCCGGCGCCGGTGATGCCGGCGGTGGCGGCGATGACGCCGCTCAGCTTCTTGTTGAGGGCTTCGTAGAACATGCTCAGCGGGAACTCGTCCGGGACCACGGCGTCGCAGAGGGCCTTGTTGAGGGCCTTGCCGTCGGTGATGTCCAGCGGCAGGGCCTCGGTGCCCTTCGCCCAGGTGGAGGCCGGGTGCGGGGTGAGGTAGCGGGAGACCAGCTCGTAGGCGGCGATCCAGTGGGCCGACTTCGGCCGGTCGATGCCGTCGCGGTACAGGGTCTCGATCTCGGCGCAGAGCGCGTTGGTGATCTGCGGGGCGCGCTCCCAGTCGATGCTGAGGCGGTTGTCGCGCCAGCTCAGGGCGTCGTGCTTGTGCAGGTAGGCGAAGAGCAGCTGGCCGCCCATGCCGTCGTAGTTGCGCACCCTGTCGCCGGAGACCGGGAAGCGGAACAGGCGGTCGAAGAGGACCGCGTACTGGACGTCGCGGGCATGCGGGTTGCCCTCGGTCTCCAGCTGCACCGCCTCCTTGAAGGTGGTGAGGTCGCAGCGGAGCTCCTCCAGGCCGTACATCCAGAACGGGCTGCGCTGCTTGATCATGAAGGGGTCGAACGGCAGGTCGCCGTGGCTGTGGGTGCGGTCGTGGATCAGGTCCCACAGGACGAAGGTCTCCTGCGCGCGCTGCTGGTCCTGGAGCAGGCCCTGGGCGTCGGCCGGGATCTCCAGGCCGAGCTGCTGGACGGCGCTGGTGGAGACGGCGCGGAAGCGGGCTGCCTCGCGGTCGCAGAAGATGCCGCCCCAGGTGAAACGTTCCGGCGCCTTGCGCACGGCGACCGTCTCGGGGAAGAGCACGGCGGAGTTGGTGTCGTAGCCGGCGGTGAAGTCCGTGAAGGTGATCGGCACGAACATCGGGTTGTCGAAGCGAGTGCGCTCCAGCTCGGCCAGCCAGTCGGGCCACACGACGGTCAGCAGGACGGCTTCCAGGTTGCGGTCCGGGTTGCCGTTCTGGGTGTACATCGGGAACACGACCAGGTGCTCCAGCCCGTCCTCGCGCTGGTCGGCGGGGTGGAAGGCGAGCAGCGAGTCCAGGAAGTCGGGCTCGCGGTAGCCGGTGTCGGCCCACTTGGCGAGGTCCGCGTCGACGGCGGCCAGGTAGGCGGCGTCGTGCGGGAAGTTCGGAGCGAGCTCCTGGATGGCGGCGCGGACGGTGGCGACCAGCGGGTCGACGGTGTGCCGCTGAACGGCGGACAGGTCGATCGAGCCGTCCTTGGACTGGAGCGGGCGCAGCGTCTCGACGGCCTCCTTCAGGCGCAGCCAGGCCGGGTGGCCGGCGAGGGTCGAGACCGGGGCGTCGGCCGCCACAGCGAGCCTTGGCGAAAGATTCTGCATCGTGGACTCACTTCGACAGGAGTTATTTCAACGGGAACACCATATGTACGAAAGGTTCTCCCGTTCAAGGGGGCCATGGCCGACAAAGTTCCGGCGCGCCGCCGCTCCGGCACCGAATCCTTCGGCGGGAAGGGGGTTGTCCGGCATGTGGACAGCGGTCTGGATGTTCTGGACAGATGTGCCGTTCTGATGCGAACCTCCCGGCATGCTCCCGGCGGTGATCACAGTGGGCGAATGCCACGACAGCCCCTTCCGGGTGCCCTCCCGTCGGCACGTCGGCCGTCGCTGTCGCGCGCGCGGCCTCCGCTGCCGCTGTCGCCGCTGCTGTTGACCGGCTGCCGCCGATCCGGCCGTTGCCGATCCGGCTCGGGGGGCGCCGCGGACGCGGGCCCGTACGCCGACCATGCCGCGTGTGTTCCGGCGCCGCCACCGGGGAAGTGACCCGCCGGACCGCGGACCGCCCGACCCCGGCCCTCCCGCGCCCCTCCCCTCTTCCCATGTCCCGCCGGTCCTTCCCTGGAGCCCCGTCATGACCATCCGCAAGCCGTCCGCCGTACTGCCCCTCGCCGCACTGGTCGCCGCCGCGGCCGTGCTGACCGCCTGTGCCCCGCAGGACCCGAAGTCCGACGCCGCGTCCGGCACCCCGGGCACGGCCGGGTCGGCGACGAGCTGCGCGCCCGGGGCGCTGGCGACGCGCACCGCCGGGACGCTGACCATCGGCACCGACAAGCCCGCCTACGACCCGTGGTTCGCCGACGACAAGCCGGAGAACGGCAAGGGCTTCGAATCCGCCGTGGCCTACGCGGTGGCGGAGAAGCTGGGCTACCCGAAGGAGAAGGTCAACTGGGTGGTCGCGCCGTTCAACAAGGCGACCGCCCCCGGCGCCAAGGACTTCGACTTCGACCTCAACCAGGTGTCCATCAGCGACGAGCGCAAGCAGGCGGTGGACTTCTCCTCCGGCTACTACGACGTGCGCCAGACGGTCATCGCGCTGAAGAACTCCAAGGCGGCGAACGCCAAGAGCATCGCCGACCTCAAGGACGCCAAGCTCGGGGCCCAGGTCGGCACCACGAGCCTGGACACCATCACCGGCACCATCAAGCCGAGCACCCAGCCGGCCGTCTTCGACTCCAACGACCTGGCCAAGGCCGCGCTGAAGAACGGCCAGGTCGAGGCCCTGGTGGTGGACCTGCCGACCGCCTTCTACATCACCGGCGCCGAGGTGCCGGAGGCCCAGGTGGTCGGCCAGTTCGAGACGACGGCGAAGGCCGAGCAGTTCGGCCTGGTACTGGACAAGGGCTCCAAGCTGACCGGCTGCGTCTCGCAGGCCGTGGACGCGCTGCGCGCCGACGGCACGCTGGCGAAGCTGGAGAAGCAGTGGCTGTCCGACGCCGTCTCGGCACCGGTGCTGAAGTGAGCGCAGAGCTGGGTTCCGGGGCGGGCGGGCACTCGCCGGGTGGTGCGGCGGGCGGTGCGGCGGGCGGGAACGCGCCGGGCACCGCGGCGGTGGAGCCTGCCAAATCGCTCGCGCCGACGGCACGGGACGACTACCGCCCGTCCGAACACCGACTGGCGCACGAGGCGTACCGGCGGGCCCGGGCCCGCCGGTCGGCGCTGATCGCCACCGCGTCGACCCTCGGGACGGCGGTCGTCCTCTATCTCCTGGTCGTCAACTCCCCCGGCTGGGACGTGACTCGACGGACCTTCTTCAACCTCGACTACGCCCGCCAGGCACTGCCCGAGGTACTGAAGGGGCTGCGGCTCAACCTGGAGCTGATGCTCGGCTGCGGGGTGCTGATCCTGCTGTTCGGGCTGCTGCTGGCGGTACTGCGGACACTGCGCGGGCCGGTCTTCCTGCCGGTGCGGCTGCTGGCCACCGCGTACGTGGACTTCTTCCTCGGGCTGCCGATGATCATCTGCCTGCTGGTGATGATCACCGGGGTCCCGGCACTGCGGCTGACCGGGGTGACCACCGATCCGCTGCTGCTGGGCGGCGCCGCGCTGGTGCTCACGTACTCGGCGTACGTGTCGGAGGTGTTCCGCGCCGGCATCGAGTCGGTGCACCCGAGCCAGCGGGCCGCGGCGCGGTCGCTGGGGCTCACCAACGCGCAGGCGATGCGGTACGTGGTGCTGCCGCAGGCCGTCCGGCGGGTGGTACCGCCGCTGCTGAACAACCTGGTGAGCCTCCAGAAGGACACCGGCCTGGTCTCGATCGGCGGCGCGATCGACGCGGTGTACGCGGCGAAGATCATCGCGTCCCGGTCCTTCAACTTCACCCCGTACCTGGTGGCCGGACTGGTGTTCATCGTGCTGACCATTCCGCTGACCCGGTTCGCCGACTGGCTGACCGGCCGGATGAACCGCCGCCAGCTCCAGGGAGGTGCGGTGTGACGTCGAACGAGGTGCTCCGGCTGGAGTCGGTGCGCAAGACCTTCGGCAGCCAGCTGGTGCTGCGCGACGTGGACCTCGGCGTGGCCGAGCACTCGGTGACGGCGCTGATCGGGGCGTCCGGCTCGGGCAAGTCCACGCTGATGCGGTGCGTCAACCTGCTGGAGGGGATCGACGACGGGGCGATCTTCCTGGACGACGAGGAGATCACCGATCCGCGCGCGGACGAGGACGCCGTGCGGCGCCGGATCGGTGTGGTGTTCCAGTCGTACAACCTGTTCCCGCACCTGACGGTGCTGGAGAACATCACGCTCGCCCCGCGCCGGGTGCACCGGGTCGCCCGGGCCGAGGCGGAGGCGCGGGCGCTGGAACTGCTGGAGCGGCTCGGGCTGGCGGCCAAGGCGAAGGAGTACCCGGACCGGCTCTCCGGGGGACAGCAGCAGCGGGTCGCCATCGTGCGCGCGCTGGCCACCGGGCCCCGGCTGCTGCTCCTGGACGAGATCACCGCGGCACTCGACCCGGTGCTGGTCGGCGAGGTGCTGTCGGTGGTGCGGGACCTCAAGGAGCAGGGGATGACGATGGTCATCTCCACCCATGAGATGGGCTTCGCCCGCGAGGTCGCCGACCGGGTCTGCTTCCTGGACGGCGGGGTGGTGCTCGAACAGGGGCCGCCGGAGCAGGTGTTCGGCGACCCGCAGGAGGAACGGACCCGGCAGTTCCTCAGCCGGGTGGTCGCCTCGGGCCGGCTCCAGGGTTGAGCCCCCCCCGGCGGCCGGTCCGCCGACCCGCCGAGGGGTGGGCGGGGTGAGCGGGGTGGCGGGGGGGGCGACGAGGGTGTGCGACCCGGTGTGCGGCCAGGGCCTTCGCGATGACGGGCACCCCTGTGCGCCCCTGTACGCGCCCTGGCCGCAGTCGGCCGGGTGCGGTGATCGTGGGACCGGACGTCCGTCGCCGCGCACGAGGGGCGGCGAACAGCCGACAGCGAACAGATGACAGATGACAGATGACAGATTTCATCATCTGTTCGCTGTTCGACGACACCTGTTCGCCGTTCGCCGCCCTCAGCGCCCACCGCCCCGGGAGGCCGCCGTTGCACGGACCCACCCTGGTCAACTGGCTCCTCGCCCTCCTCACCGCCGGCGCCGGCGCCACCTGCCTGATCCGGCTGCGCCACTCCCCCTGCGCCCCGGGCGGCGCGCACCCCGTGCTCGCCCGCGAGTCCGACGCCGCCGAGGCCCTGATGGGCCTCGGGATGGCCGCGATGGCCGTCACCGGCGCCACCGTTCCGGCCACCGTCTGGGCCGGGCTCTTCGCGCTTCCCTCCGCCGCCTTCCTGCTCGCCGCGGCCCACGCCCCATCCGGCCGGGTGCACCGACTGCACCACGCGGTCGGTGCGCTCGCCATGACGTACATGGCCCTCGCGATGGCGGCCGCCTCCGGCCAAGAGCACCACCACGCCGCCGCCCTGGGCCTCCCGGCGCTGACCGGCACCCTCCTCGTCTACTTCGGCGGCTACGCCCTGTGGACCGGCAGCCGGCTGCTGCGCACCCCGGCGGGGACCCTCGCGCTGGGCACCGCCGGCCTGCCGCAGGCGTGCCGACTCGCCATGGGCATCGGCATGTTCGCCATGCTCCTGACCATGTGACGACCACCCGCCACCCCCGTCGGCGCCCCAAAACCCCCGCCAGGGCGTGGCGTTGGTCACTGGCCCGTCGAAAGCCGTTCCACCGGACGCCGCCAGCGCATAGGTTGGCCGGGAGCGCGCTGTCGCGCTCCGTGCGTACTCGGGGAGCCCATCGATGCCCGCCCTGATCGGCCTGCTGCTGCTCGGACTGCTGCTCTCGACCGTCGCGCCCAAGCTGCTGGCCCGGGCCCGCTGGGCGGAGCGCGAACCGGTGCTGGCGCTGCTGGTGTGGCAGTGCCTGGTGGTGGCGGTGCTGCTCTGCTGCGCGCTCGCCCTGCTGCTGGCCGCTTCCGCCGCCCTGCCGGAGCTGCGTGCGCTGGTGTTCGCGGGCGCGCCGCACGGCGTCGAGGCGGCGTACGGCCTCCAGGACGCCGAGGGCTGGGGCCGACTGTGCGCCGCGGTGCTGGCGGCCGGCGGGCTGCAGACGGTGTTGGCACTCACCCGGGAGGTCCGTACGGCCAAGGCGCTGCGCCACCGACGGCACGCCCAACTGTCGACCCGGGCACCGGAGTTGCCCGACAGCATCGAAACGGCCCGGAGCCGCCGGGAACGGCTGGTGGTGCTGGAGAACGTCCGCCCGGAGGCCTGGTCACTGCCCGGGCCGGACTCCCGGCTGGTGGTCACCACCGGCGCCCTCCAGCAGCTGACCGACCGGGAACTGGCCGCCGTACTGAGCCATGAGCGCGGCCATGTGCGGGCCCGGCACCACTGGCTCCAGCAGTTCGCCCAGGCGCTCACCTCCGGCTTCCCCGGCGTCGGCGTGTTCAGCGCCTTCCGGGACCAGGTGGCGGAGCTGGTCGAGCTGGCCGCCGACGACCGGGCCGCCCGCCGGCACGGCCGGCACACCACCGCCCTCGCGCTGGCCGAACTCAACCTGGACCGCGGGGTGTTCGGCTCCTGCCCGCCCGGCCTGGCGCAGTCCCCGAAGCGGGTCGACCGGCTGCTCGCGGGTCGGCCGCGCCTCTCCGTTCCGCACCGGCTGCGGCTCACCGTCGCGGCGCTCGCCACGCCGGCGGTGGTCGTCCTGCTGGCCGCCGCGCCGGGGCTGCACTCACTGCTCTGAAGCCGACGCCGCGCCAGTGCCGCGGAACCGCCGGCCGATCAGCCGGCGCGCCGACCGGACCCGTCAGTCCGAGGAAGCCCCGCAGGCCGGACCGAGGCCGTCACCGAGGGTCAGCGCCAGCACTTCGCGGTGAAGCGGCCTGGCCTGCTCGTAGCGTTCCAGACCGGCCTCGGTCAGGGTGAGCTGGACACCCCGTCGGTCGTTCGCGCACATCGCGCGGACGACCAGTCCGGCCTTCTCCAGCCGGGCGATCAGCCGCGAGAGCGCGCTCTGACTCAGATGGACGGTCGGGGCCAGCTCGGCGACCCGCACGGCGTACCCGTCGCCCCCGCGCCCCTCGACGAGACGTTCCAGCACCTCGAACTCGCTCATGCCCAGCCCGTACCGCTCGCCCAGCTCGCGATCGAGCATGCAGGCGGCGGAGGCGTGCCGAGCCAGCAGCTCGCGCCACTGCGCGACAAGACCGGCCTCCGCCGGGGAGTCGAGTTCAGCCACGCCGCAACCGTAGCACATGCATCGGCAATTATTGCGTTAACATTTAATTCACTTGCATTGAATGCACGCGCATGTACTGTGCTCCCCATGACCACCGCGACCGTCACGCCCCATGACGCCACGTCAACCACCGGGCCGCACTGGACTCCCCGCCTCTGGGGCACCCTGATCGTGCTCTGCGCCGCCATGTTCCTGGACGCCCTGGACGTCTCCATGGTCGGCGTCGCACTCCCCTCCATCGGCTCCGACCTGCACCTGTCCACCTCGGCCCTGCAATGGGTGGTCTCCGGCTACGTGCTCGGCTACGGCGGCCTGCTGCTGCTCGGCGGGCGCGCCGCCGACCTGCTCGGCCGCCGCCGGGTGTTCCTGGTGGCCCTGGGCGTCTTCGCCGCCGCCTCGCTGGTCGGCGGCCTGGTCGACGACGGCGGCTTGCTGATAGCCGCCCGCTTCCTCAAGGGCGTCAGCGCCGCCTTCACCGCCCCGGCCGGCCTGTCGATCATCACCACGACGTTCGCGGAGGGCCCGGCCCGCAACCGCGCGCTGTCGATCTACACCACCTGCGGCGCCAGCGGCTTCTCGCTCGGCCTGGTGCTCAGCGGGCTGCTCACCTCGGTCGGCTGGCGCTGGACCTTCCTGATGCCCGTCCCGGTCGCCCTGCTCGCCCTGCTCCTCGCGGTCCGGTTGCTCCCCCGACCGGTCGAGGAGCGCGCCAAGGGCGGCTACGACATCCTGGGCGCCATCACCGGCACCTCGACCGTACTGCTGCTGGTCTTCACCGTGACCGAGGCCCAGGGCACCGGCTGGCTGAGCCCGCGCACCCTCGGCTCACTGCTCGTCGTCGCCGTGCTGGCCGCCGCCTTCCTGCTGGTGGAGAGCCGCACCGCGCACCCGCTGGTCCGGCTCGGCATCTTCCGCAACGGCTCGGTCGCCCGGGCCAACGTGGTCGCCTTCGCGATGACCGGCGCGTACGGCGGGTTCCAGTTCGTGGTCACCCTCTACCTCCAGCACCTGCTCGGCTGGTCGGCACTCGAGATGGCCCTCGGGCTGCTCCCGGCCGGGGCGTTCATCGCGCTCTCGGCACCCTTCATGGGCCCGATCGTGGACCGCTTCGGCACCGGGCGGCTGCTGCCGATCGGCCTGCTCTCGCTGGTCGCCGCGTTCGCGCTGTTCCTGCGGCTGGACGAGCACAGCTCGTACCCGGGCCTGGTGCTGCCCTCGATGCTGCTGCTCGGTGTGGGCTTCGCCTTCGCCTTCCCCTCGGTGAACATCGCCGCCACCGACGGCGTGTCCGACGAGGAGCAGGGCCTGGCCTCGGGCCTGGTGAACACCGCGATCCAGGTCGGCACCGCGGTGGTGCTGGCCGGGGCGACCGCGATGATCACGGCCGGCAGCGCGGGCGGCGACAGCCCGCAGGCCCAGCTGGACGGCTACCGCCCGGCCCTGCTGCTCGTCACGGCGGTCGCCCTGGTCGGCCTGGTGGTCGCGGCGGCGGGTGCCGTGGTGGAGCGGCGCCGGCATGCGACTCCCGTGCGAACGGCGAACTATGATGGCCCGTCGGATGAGTCGACCGCGGCCGCGGCCCGGGCCGAAGTCCTGGTCAAGCACTGACGACGGTCCCCGCCGCCCACGCGCGCGGCCTGCGAGCCGCCGGGCCATGGTGCCGGCTCCACCAAACCCCCGTGTTGGTGGAGCCGGCCGTCTTCGTGGCGGCCGCCCGGGCAGCGCCCGTCGGGGCACGGTTCCCCGGTGCGGCTGTCGACTCCGCAAGTATATTGGCTCGAAGCCAACGAACGTTCGGAGCAGACACGATGGCACCTCGCGGGGATTCGGTCAATGAGGAGATGCGGCAACGCTCCCGCCGACGCATCATGCGGGCCACCGTCGATCTGGTCGACCAGTACGGTTACGCGGGCACCACGCTAACGGACATCGCCGAGCGGGCCGGGCTCGCCCGGGGGCTGCTCTCGTACTACTTCGACGGCAAACGACTGCTGATGCAGTCCGCGACGCATCGGATGATGCACCAGTCACTGTCCGTCGCGCTGGCGGAACTGGCGCCCGACTCCTCCCCCGAAGCCCGGCTGGCCCGCGCGATCGACACCGTCCTCGCACTGGCGATGGACCACCCCCGGGTGATGCGCTCGCACCTGGCGCTGATCCTCGACCCGGACACCGGCGCCTTCGTCCAGGACCCGGAGCAGCAGCAGCTCGGCGCCATCCTCCAGGAGCTGCTGCGCGACTGGGGCGCACCCGATCCGGTCGCCGAGCACGCGGTGCTGCGCAGCGCGCTGATGGGCGGCTGCATCGGGGTGCTGCTGCCGGGTGCCGAGATCCCGCTGGCGCCGATCCGGGCCGACCTCTTCCGCCGCTACGACCTGGACTGGGAGCTGGGCCTCCCCCCGCAGTCGGGCCCGCCGGAACGCGAGAGGCCGCCGGCCCGCGGCTGACGGCGGGCGGGCGGCGCGGCGGCCGACTGCCGAGGGGCCTCGCGAGGGAGGGGATCCCACAGGCCCCGGACGGCGGCGACTCAGCGTTCCTTCAGGATCGAGGCGAGCAGATCGATGGTGCGTTCCGGCGTGAGGCTGTCCACGCAGAGCCGCTCCATGACCTGGATGTAGGCGTCCACGTCGTCCCGCTTGTCCAGGTAGAGCGCGCTGGTGAGCTGCTCCAGGTAGACCACGTCCGCGAGGTCCTGCTCCGGGAAGCGCAGGATCGTGAACGCCCCGGACTCGCCCGCGTGCGCGCCGAATCGGAACGGCATGACCTGGATCACCACGTTGGCCTGCTCCGCGATGTCGATCAGGTACTGCACCTGACCGCGCATCACCTTGGGCCCGCCGACCGGCCGACGCAGCGCGGCCTCATCGATGACCGCCCACAGGCGCGGGCTGGCGCCCTCGGTGAGCAGCTTCTGGCGGCGCAGCCGGAGGCTGACCCGCCGCTCCACCTCGTCCTCGTTGATGACCGGCCGACTCTGGCCGAAAACCGCCCGTGCGTACTCCTCGGACTGGAGCAGTCCGGGGATGAACTGCACCTCGTAGGTGCGGATCAGTTGGGCGGCCTCCTCCAGGCCGACGTAGGTCTGGAACCAGCCCGGCAGCACGTCGTTGAAGCTGTGCCACCAGCCGGACTTGTTGGCCTCGCGGACCAGGCCGAGCAGGGCTTCCCGCTCCAGGCCGTCGTCCACGCCGTACAGGCTGAGCAGGTCGGCGACGTCGCGTTCCTTGAAGCTGACGCGGCCGAGTTCCATGCGGCTGATCTTGGACTCGGAGGCCCGGATCGCGTACCCGGCGTCCTCGCGGGTGATGCCGCGCGCCTCACGCAGGCGCCGCAACTGCGAGCCGAGGAGGATCCGGCGGACCATCGAGCCGCCGCCCGGCTGAACTGTGGTCATGCGGTCGAAACCTCCACCTAGGGCAAACAGCGCACAGTCTGCCATCAGTTGAGCGCTCACGGTGCCGATACTGACGGATGTTCCTATCAGTTCTCCACTCCATGCACCAGGATGCACGTGCATCCGGCGCTTGCATATGCCAATAGTGCGACTGCACGTGAATCGACTCTTGCATCTGCAGTGAGCGCACACCACCATGGTGCACGTGCACCTGCACATCCCTGGCAATCCCGCGGGCTCCGCGTCGACCCCACGCGCGACTCCGTGCACCGACCCGACGACGTCCCCGCGTCATCGGGCGTTCGAGTGCGCGCGCGCCTGGTCGAGGGGCGGCCGAGCGGCCGAGCGAGTCGGAGGTGACCGGCATGACCCCGGCGGGTCCAGCCGTGTCCGCCCCCTTATGGGAGGAGCTCTTCATGAGCACCGGTACGGCTTTGGCGGTTGACCCCCATGTGGTCACCTGTACGCTCGCTCCTCGCTTCGAAGCCGTCAGAACCGCGCGCGACTTCGCTCGGACCACGCTCCAGCGCTGGGGCCTGACGGAACTGTTCGACGATGTCGCGCTGGTGGCCTCGGAACTCGTGACCAACGCGCTCCGGCATGCGATCGGCGCACGGCCCGACCCGTCGGGCGGCGCCCAGGGCGAGTACGACTTTCCCATACAGCCGACCCCGGAGGGCCGGCTGCCGATCCGAATAAGCCTGGTGCACCGCGCGCCCCAGGTGGTCTGCGCGGTGAGCGATCCGAGCAGCCTCGGGCCGATCGCCCGGGAGGCGGACTTCGTCGCCGAGTCGGGCCGCGGACTGCACCTGGTGGAGTCGTTCAGCCGCTCCTGGGGCTGGCACCCACTGGGCAGCGGCAAGGTGGTCTGGGCGATGTTCGAGGCGGAGACGGTCGGCGGCTCCCCGCTGGACGGCCGCTCACCGCTCGACGGCCCGGTCGACGCCGGCGGACGGCATCGACGCTCGGCCTAGGACGCGCACAGCACCCGGGTCGGGTCTCGCCACCGGGCCGGACCGCATGGCCGGGTCGGGCTGTGCGTCCGGATCAGGAGCCGCGATCAGGAGCGGCCCCGCGTCCGGGTCAGGCTCCGCGGCGGGCGGCGCGCGGCCGGTCGAGGAAGTCCCCGGGAGGACCACACCCCGGACCCTTCCGCCAGGCCCCGCCGAGGTCCCGCCGAGGCCCTTCCGACGCCGCGCACCCGCGGGCCGTCCGGCCCATCGGGGCGGCCGGGCACGATCGGAAGGACGAAGGACAGCGGGCGGGCCAAGGACAAAAGACAAAGGCCGTCGCGGTGTCGGCACCCACGACGGCCCCCCGATGACGGAGCACGGCGGTCGGTCAGACCGCCAAGTGGTCGAACTCCCCGTCCTTCGCCCCCAGCAGCAGGGCGGCGATCTCGGCCCGGGTGTAGATGAGCGCCGGGCCGTCCGGGAACCGCGAGTTGCGCATCGCCACATCGCCGCCCGGCAGGGCCGCGAACTCGACGCAGTTGCCCTGCGAGTTGCTGTGCAGGCTCTTCTGCCAGACCACCCCCCGGAGATCGGCGGCGGCCATCCCGTTGTAGGTGTCGTACGAGCCGTGCGTGTCCTGCGAGTCGTGCATAGAAATCTCCCGAAGAGCTCCGGAGTCGTCGTCCAGCGCGGCGCCCCCGGCACCGCCGAACGAACGGACCGGCCCCGTACCGGCCCGGCACAACGCCTCACTTGACGTGATGATAGCCGCAGTGCACGTGCATCAGCACGGGACAGTGCAGGTGCACGAGGCCTTTCATTCCCAGCCTCGAACTCTTCACGGACCCTTCCCCTGACGGTACGTAAACGGACATAGCCTATGGAATCGTCGGGCTCGCGATAACCGGCCGTGAGCACCTCCCCGCTGAATGTTGATCTTCGAGCGCCGGGAGTCGCACCCCCGTGACCCTCCGTCAAGCGCCTCCCGCGCTGTGAGACATCTCACGCGCCACTGATGCAACGCCAGCCGTCCCGGATGGCGTCAGGACCGTGACGGTCCACGCCGAGTTGGGAGAGGAATGTCCGGATTGTAGGCAAAGCGCCTGAACGGTGGCGCGGGCACACCGAGTCCGCACCACGACCGCGCGAAACCCGTACGGCAGCCGACTGCAAGCCGGACGGGGCGATGTCCTACGATCTCCGGCATGAGCACCGCAGCCATCCCGGGCGCGCCACTGCCCGTCCGCACTCCAGGCTCCCGTGCGCGGGGGCGCCACCGTCGTCCCGAGCGCCCCGAGATCCCGGCCGGCGCCCCGGCCCTGGTGCTCGCCGTACCCGCGACCGCCGGGCCCGAGTCCCGCTCGGTCGTCGAGGAGTTGCTCTCGATCGTCCGCACCGAGCAGAACGGCGTTCGGACCGCGGTCGGCTACCTCCCGGGCAACGGCTCCGAGGCCGCCGACGGCGAGGAGCGCACGGTGGCCGAGCTGCTGACGGTGGCCGCCGAGACCGGGCTGCCGATGCCGATCCTGGTGCCCCTGGTGCCGGGCCCGCACACCTTCCTGACCGAGCTTCACGCGCTCGCCGCCGAGTACGGCGCACCCGTCACCGACCCGCTGGGCCCGCACCCGCTGCTGGCCGAGGCCGTGCACGTCCGGCTGTCCGAGGCCGGGCTGGCCCGCGCCGACCGGGCCCGGCTGTTCGCCATCGCGACCGCCGCGGACGGCGTGGTGCTGACCACCGTCGGCGGCGAGGACGCGGCCGCCGCGGCCGGCATCACCGGCGTGCTGCTGGCCGCCCGACTGGCCGTGCCGGTCGTCGCCGCCGCGCTCGACGTGCCCGGCTCGGTCGCCGCGGCCGTCAACCACCTCAGGGACACCGGCTCGCAGCGCCCGGCGCTGGCCCCGCTGGTGATCGGTCCGGAGGCGGACTCCGAGTTGCTCGCCACCGCCGCCGAGGAGACCGGCTGTCCGTCGGCCGCACCGCTGGGCGCGTACCCGTCCGTCGGCCAGCTGATCGCCTCCACCTACCTGGCCGCGCTGCCCACGCCGTCCCCGGAGGAGCTGGCCCGGGCCGAGGCGGCGGCCGCCGCCGAGGCCGAGGGGGCCGTGGAGGGCGCTCGCGGCGCCCACGCGGCCGCCGAGGGGTACGCCGGACAGTAGGTCGACACCGCGCGCCGGTTCGCGCGCGCCGAGGGGCCTGGAGCGGTTCGCGCTCCGGGCCTTTCTCTTTGCCCCGCCCGCTCCACCCCGCTCACCTTGTCCCGCCCACCCCTGTCCCGCTCACCGACTCTCGTCGTCTGCCGCCACCGGGCGCCGGCCGCCACCGCTTCTCGCGCATTCCACCCGCTTCGGGAGTTGAGTGGCAATGAAGTGGAATGTCCGTTCTTGAGCTATTTGAAGGGAAATGAGTCGTGCCCACTCGGACGCGTGGGGCGCCATCGCACGGACGCGTTCCGGAGTGCGCCGCAGCTCACCCCGATGTGCCGTCATGTCATTGCTGAAGCGGAGCCAGTTGTCGAGTTCCTCAACGAAATTGCCAGAAAACGATCATTTACGATCTTGATCGAGCTGGCTTTTGGCAGTTCTCACTAAACCGTGACGCGTATCACAAGGTTTGCGGTTTGAACTTGAGTCTGATTAACGTGCTCTCCGTTCGTGACCACACGAACCCGGTTCATCCGCGACGCCGAGTCCTGCCGTCGGATGTCCTGGCAGCGCGAAAACGCACCACGGCAGGAGCGGGGGACCCACAGGTAAGTCGCCCCGGACCGATCCCCGGAACGGTCCAGGGCTAGGGGTGAAGCCGCGCTCACCGCGCGGCCGGGCAACTCCAGCCCGAATCCGACAGCTCACCTCGCAGGCGTGGGAGAGGACCGCGTCTTCATGCTGCCCACCAACGGCACCAGCCCGTCCAATCGCACCCGCCGCGTGATCGCCGCCCTCGGCGTCGCGGGCGTCGGACTCACCGTCCCGTGCCTCACCTCCGGCACCGCCTCCGCCGCCACCGTCGCCACCTGGGACAAGGTCGCCCAGTGCGAGAGCGGCGGCAACTGGAGCATCAACACCGGCAACGGCTTCTACGGCGGCCTCCAGTTCACCTCCAGCACCTGGTCCGCCTTCGGCGGCACCGCCTTCGCCGCGCGCGCCGACCTGGCCACCAAGGACCAGCAGATCGCCGTCGCCGAGAAGGTCCTCGCCTCGCAGGGGCCGGGCGCCTGGCCGGTCTGCTCCGTCAAGGCCGGCCTCACGAAGGGCGGAGCCGCCGCGGCGGTCGACACCTCGGCGGGCTCGACCGCCGGTTCGACCGCCGCCAAGCCCGCCCAGAGCCCGAAGCCCGCCGCTCCGGCCGCCAAGCCCGCCCCGCAGACCCCGGCCGCGCCCGCCGCGCCCGCCGCGCCCGCCGCGCCCGCCCAGGACGGCGCTCAGGCCGCCTCCGGCTCCGCCACGGGCAACTGGGTCCAGAAGCGTCAGCAGCAGGCCCAGGGCGGCGACTACACCGTCGTCGCGGGGGACTGGCTGTCCTCGATCGCCGACCAGCACAACGTGCGGGGCGGCTGGCAGCGGCTGTACGAGCTCAACCGCGGCACCCTGACCGAGGGCCCGGACACCATCTACCCCGGCCAGCACCTGTCCATCGACGGCAAGTCCGGCTCGGACGCCACCCGGTCCGACCGTTCGCAGCAGGCCGGCCAGTCCGCGAACGGTGGTGCCGTGAACGCCCAGCCGACCGCGCGGCCCCAGGGCCCCGCCACCAAGCCGGCCACCAAGCCCGCCCCGCAGACCCCGGCCCCGGCGAAGCCCCAGACCCAGGCTCCGGCCGCCACCGGCAGCATGGCCGCCGCGGTCTCCTTCGCCGAGTCGAAGGTCGGTCAGGCGTACGTGTACGGCGGCACCGGCAACGGTGGCTGGGACTGCTCCGGCCTGACCCAGGCCGCGCTGCGCGCCGCGGGCATCTCGGTACCGCGCGTCGCCGCCGACCAGGCCGCCGCCGGCACCCACGTCTCGCTGGACAGCCTCCAGCCGGGCGACCTGCTGTTCTGGTCCAACAACGGCAAGGACTCCGGCGTCTACCACGTCGCGATCTACGTCGGCAACGGCAAGTACGTCGAGGCCGCCAACCCGAGCTCGGGCGTGCGCGAGCAGAGCATCGCCAACTGGGCCCCGGACTTCGCCGGCCGGGTCTGAGGACGGCGATCGGCCGATGGACGCGCGGTGACGGCCGGCAAGGGGCACAGATGACGGATGACAGATAACAGATTTCATCATCTGTCATCCGTCATCTGTTCTCCGTCAGCCGTCAGCCGCCGTCCGAACGCTGACCACCCACCACCCCCGGGGAGAGTCTGGTCGCTCTCCCCGGGGGTTCCGCCGTTCCCCGGGCGCGTCCCGGAGCCCGTCCCCGCGCACAGCCCTCCGGCGGTTCCGCCCGATCCGGTGGGGTGGTGGTTCCCTCCCCCGACCGGCATGCTGCTGCTCTGCACCCGAGGAGGAGTCACATGGCCCAGGTCACCATCACCCTCGACGCGAACCTCGCGATAGACGCGATGATGCTCTCCGGCACCACGAACCCGCAGGACGCCGTCGAACTGGTTCTGCGCGACTACCTGGCCCGCGGCCGTCGCACCGAGACCCGTACCGGCGAAGCGGCCGACGGACACCGGCTCACCGTCGACCGTCCGACCACCCAGGAGGGCTGACCGGGCCGCCGCCCACGACGACCGCCCCCGCACACGCCGACGGGCCCCGGAGAGCAACCGCCCTCCGGGGCCCGACCGTTCGGCGTGGCGGCCACGACGGCCGGCGCTCAGCGCGCGCAGGCCCCGGTGGACCCCCGCATCACCAGCTCCGGCTGGAACATGAACTCGCCGCGCTGGGCCGCGTTCCCGCCGACCTCCTCCAGCAGCGCGTCCACCGCCGCCGTGGCCATCGACTCGACCGGCTGGCGGATCGTGGTCAACGGCGGCTCGGTGAAGGCGATCAGCGGCGAGTCGTCGAAGCCGACCACCGACACGTCCTGCGGCACCGACAGCCCGCGCCGGCGCACCGCCCGGATCGCCCCGAGCGCCATCATGTCGCTCCCGCAGACGATCGCGGTGCAGCCCTTGTCGAGCAGCGCACCGGCCGCCGCGTGCCCGCCCTCCACACTGAACAGCGTGTGGTGGACGAGGTTCTCGGCCTCCTCCCGGCCGTACCCGAGCACCTCGCGCATCGCCGCCGTGAAGCCCTCGATCTTGCGCAGCACCGGCACGTACCGGCGCTGGCCGACGGCCAGCCCGATCCGCTCGTGCCCGAGTTCGGCCAGGTGCTGGACGGCCATCCACATCGCGGCCCGGTCGTCCGGCGAGATGAACGGCGCGTCGATCTTCTCGCTGTAACCGTTGATCAGCACGAACGGCACCCCGCGCCCGGCCAGCCGGGCGTAGCGGTCGTGGTCGGCGGTGGTGTCCGCGTGCAGCCCGGAGACGAAGACGATGCCCGCCACGCCCCGGTCCACCAGCATCTCCACCAGTTCGTCCTCGGTGGAGCCGCCCGGCGTCTGGGTGCAGAGCACCGGGGTGTAGCCGTGCCGGCTGAGCACCTGTTCGATCACCTGCGCCAGCGCGGGGAAGATCGGATTGCTCAGCTCCGGCGTGATCAGCCCGATCAGCCCCGCGCTGCGCTGGCGCAGCCGGGTCGGCCGCTCGTAGCCGAGCACGTCGAGTGCCGCCAGCACGGTCTGCCGGGTGGCGGCGGAAACGTTCGCCTTGCCGTTGAGCACGCGGGAGACGGTGGCTTCGCTGACCCCCGCCTGTGCCGCGATGTCTGAGAGTCGCGCCGTAGTCACGGTCCCAGAGCCTATTCCAACCACGTCAGACCGCCCACCAGCCGGTGCTGTCCGGAGCGAGCACCGTCTCGCCGCCGGCCACCACGAGGTCGGTCGAGGCCAGCAGCAGCGTGCCCGGGGCCGCGATCCGCACCGGCTCGCCGGAGGTGTTCACGGTGCAGACGAAGGAGCCGCGGCGGAACGTCAGGGTGCCCTCGGCGCTGTCCAGCCACTCGACTTCGGTGCCGGCCCCGAGGTCGGGCCGCGCCCGGCGGACGGCCAGCGCGCTGCGGTAGAGCTCCAGGGTGGAGCTCGGGTCGCCGGCCTGCGCCTCGACGCTCAGTTCGGCCCACTCGGCCGGCTGCGGCAGCCAGGACGGCCCGCCGGCCACCGGTCCGAAGCCGTACGGGGCCTCGGTGCCGGACCACGGGATCGGGACGCGGCAGCCGTCGCGGTAGCCGTCCTGCCCGGCCTGCCGGAAGAAGGACGGGTCCTGGCGGACCTCGTCGGGCAGGTCGGTGACGTCCGGCAGGCCGAGCTCCTCGCCCTGGTAGACGTAGGCCGAGCCGGGCAGCGCGAGCATCAGCAGGGTGGCGGCGCGGGCCCTGCGCAGGCCCAGCGGACGGTCGCCGGGGGTGCGGATCTGGGTGCCGAGGCCGGGCTCGTTGGCGAACCGGGTGGCGTGCCGGGTGACGTCGTGGTTGGACAGCACCCAGGTGGTGGGGGCGTCGACCGGGCGCATCGAGTCGAGCGAGAGGTCGATCACCTCGCGCAGCGCGGTGGCGTCCCAATCGGTGCCCAGGTACTGGAAGTTGAAGGCCTGGTGCAGTTCGTCGGGGCGGACGTAGTTGGCGGTGCGCTGGACGGTCGGGGTCCAGGCCTCGGCGACGCCGATCCGCTGCCCCGGGTACTCGTCGAGGATCGTCCGCCAGCTGCGGTAGATCTCGTGCACGCCGTCCTGGTCGAAGAACGGCATGACGTCGTTGCCGAGCAGCTTGAGCTGGTCGGCGCCGCCGAGGTCGGGCAGGCCGGGGGCCTTGACCAGGCCGTGGGCGACGTCGATCCGGAAGCCGTCCACGCCCATGTCGAGCCAGAACCGCAGGATCGAGCGGAACTCGTCGGCGACCGCCGCGTTCTCCCAGTTGAAGTCGGGCTGCTCCGGGGCGAACAGGTGCAGGTACCAGTCGCCGGGGGTGCCGTCCGGGTTCTCGGTGCGGGTCCAGGCCGGGCCGCCGAAGATGGACTCCCAGTCGTTGGGCGGCAGTTCGCCCTGCTCGCCCTTGCCGGGGCGGAAGTGGTAGCGGTCGCGCAGCGGGGAGCCGGGGCCCTCGCGCAGGGCGCGCTGGAACCACTCGTGCTGGTCCGAGGAGTGGTTGGGGACGAGGTCGACGATGATCCGCAGGCCCAGGTCGTGGGCGTCCCGGATGAGGGCGTCGGCGTCCAGCAGGGTGCCGAACATCGGGTCCACCGCCCGGTAGTCGGCGACGTCGTAGCCGGCGTCCGCCTGCGGCGAGGCGTAGAACGGCGAGAGCCAGACCGCGTCCACGCCGAGGTCGCGCAGGTAGGGCAGGCGGCTGCGGATGCCGGGCAGGTCGCCCATGCCGTCGCCGTTGGAGTCGGCGAAGCTGCGCGGGTACACCTGGTAGATGACCGCGTCCCGCCACCAGCCTCTGGACGCGCTGCCAGTCACAGAAGCCAGGGCGGCCGCCTCGTGAGCGGTGTCGGCGGCAGGCCGGGAGGTGTCGGCCAGGTTCTGGGTCATGGACGGTATCCCTTGGGGACTAGAGGAACGGAAGGCGCTGGAACGTTGGGTCGCGTGACGGTGTGGCGGCGCGACCCGGCGTGGGGCCGTGGTACGAGGCAGCGGCGGGTCAGGACTTGGAGGCGCCGGCGGTCAGGCCGGTGACCAGGTGGCGCTGCACCAGGTAGAAGAAGGCCGCCGACGGGATCGCGATCAGCACGGCGGTCGCGGCCATCAGGTTCCACTGGGCGTCGTGCTCGCTGACGAAGGTCTGCAGGCCCACGGCCAGGGTGTACTTGTCGGAGCTGAGCATGAAGGTGGAGGCGAACGGCACCTCGGCCCAGTAGGTGAGGAAGGAGTAGAAGGCGGCCACCGCCAGACCCGGGCGGGCGAGCGGCAGGATCAGCCGCCAGAAGGTGCCGAACGGGGTGAGCCCGTCGACCCGGCCGGCCTCGTCGATCTCCACCGGGATGGTGTCGAAGTAGCCCTTCAGCAGCCAGGCGCAGTACGGCACGGTGGTGGTCGAGTAGACCAGGATCAGGCCGGTGTAGCTGTCCAGCAGGCCGAGTTCGGAGAGCATCGTGTACATCGGCACGATCAGCACGGCGATCGGGAACATCTGGGTGACCAGCAGCGACCACATCAGCGGCTTGTGCCCGGGGAACTTCATCCGGGAGACGGCGTAGCCGGTGGTGGCGGCGAACAGCACGCCGAACACGGTGGTGACGCCGGAGACCAGCACGGCGTTGCCGAACCAGGTGAAGAAGTCGGTGTCGGACAGCACGTGCTGGTAGTTCGACAGCGTGAGCTTGTCGAGGATCCGGCCGGGGTGGAGGTAGTCGTTCTTGTCCGGGCCGAGCGAGACGAACAGGATCCACGCGACCGGGAACAGCGCGATCAGGCCGGCCAGGACCAGGATGCCGTGGGACAGCGCCCGGGACAGCGGGCTGCGCTCGCCCCGGCGGCGGGCCTTGGCGGGCCGGGCGGCCGGGGCGGCGGTCGCCGCGCGGGCCGGGAGTTCGGTGGTGGTGCTCATCGGGGGTACCTGCCTTCGTGGGTCAACTGGGTCCGGGGCCTCAGCCGTTGGCCTGCTCGTTGCGGGCGAGCCAGCGCCGGTAGAAGGCGGTGAAGACGATCAGGATGGACAGCAGGATCACGCCGTAGGCGGCGGACTGCGCGTAGTCCCGGGGGATCTGGCCGAAGCCGAGCCGGTACGCCCAGGTGACCAGCAGCTGGGCGTCGGGGGCGCCGGTGCCGAACAGCAGGAAGATGACGTTGAACTGGTTGAACGTCCAGATCACGCCGAGCAGCACGACCGTGGAGGACACCGAGCGCAGCCCGGGCAGGGTGACGTAGCGGAAGCGCTGCCAGGCCGTGGCGCCGTCCATCTCGGCGGCCTCGTACAGCTCGGCCGGGATCGACTGGAGGCCGCCGAGCAGCGAGATCATCATGAACGGCACGCCGGCCCAGGTGTTCACCATGATGGCGGCCGCCTTCTGCGCCCACGGATCGGTGAGCCAGCCGGGCTCGGGCAGGTGCAGGAAGGAGAGGATGCCGTTGACGACACCGCCGTCGGCGAGCATCAGCCGCCAGGAGAAGACGGTGACGAAGGTCGGCACGGCCCAGGGCAGGATGAGCAGCATCCGGTAGACGGCGCGGCCGCGCATCTTCTGGTTGAGCAGCAGGGCGAGGCCGAGGCCGAGGGTGTAGTGCAGGAAGACGCAGACGGCCGTCCAGGCGATGGTCCAGACGAAGTGCGACCAGAAGCGGTCGTACGAGCCGGGGCCCCAGAGGATGTCGGCGTAGTTGTGGAAGCCGACGAACTCGTAGCTCGCCGGGATCTCGTTGACGCCGATCTTGCGGGCGACGTTGAGGCTGTTGGCGTCGGTGAGGGTGAGCCAGACGCCCTCGACGAGCGGGTAGATCACCAGCGCGCCGAGCACCAGCACGACCGGGGCGATCATCGCGTAGGCGTACCAGTGCTTGGTGTAGGAGCGCTTGACGCGTTCCAGCAGGCCCGGACGCTGCTCGCGCTCCCGGCTGCCCTTGCCGGTGGCGCCCTGCACGGCGACTGACATCGTTTGCACCTTCTCGGGGGATTCTCGGGGGGAAGCCGAAGGCCCGGCCCGCCGGGGGTGGTGGCGGGTGACGGTCGGCAGCGAACCGCGAACAACTGACGACTGACAGATGATGAAATCTGTTCGCTGTCATCTGTTCGCCGTCATTCGTCCGCCGTCATCCGCCGGCCGGCGGGCCGGGCGCGGGAACTACTTGGCGAAGCCCGGCAGGAGCTTGGCGTAGTCGGTGGCGACGGTGCTCAGCGCGTCCTGGGTGCTCGTGCCCTGGAGGGTCTTGCCCAGGTTGGTGTTCAGCGAGGAGAGCAGCGAGCTGTACTCCGGCAGCTCGGGGCGCGGCTTGGCGCTGCTCAGCACGGCCTGGAAGCCGGCGATGCCCGGGTCGGCCTTGACGTCGGCGGTGAAGGCGTCGGAGCGGGTGGGCAGGGTGGCGTTCTTCTGCGCGACGAACGCCTGGCTGTCGGCCGAGGTCATGAAGGCGGCGAACTTCTCCGCGGCGGCCTTGTAGGCCTTGTCCGCGCCGGCGTAGACCGAGATGTTGTGGCCGCCGGTGGGAGCGGCGCCCTTGCCCGCGGAGCCGCCCGGGACGGCGGCGATGCCGAGGTTGTTCTTGTCGGCGAAGGCCGGGCCCTTGTAGATGTTGGTGATCTCCCAGGGCCCCTGGACGATCGCCGCGACCTTGCCGTTGGTGAAGGCGTCCATCATGTGGGCGTAGGCGTCGGTGGTGACGTCGGCCTTGGCGGTGCCCGGCGAGGTGAACATCGTCTTGTAGGTCTCGACGGCCTTGACGGCCTCCGGCGAGGTGATGGTGATCTTCTTGCCGGCGGCGTCGACGGTGTCGGTGCCCTCGCCGAACAGGAACGGCAGCGCGTAGTAGCCGTCCGCGGCCTTCAGCCAGAATCCGTCCACGCCGGCCTTGTCCTTGACGGCGGCGGCGTCGGTCTTCAGCTCGTCCCAGGTCTTCGGCGCCTCGGTGATGCCCGCCTTGGTGAACAGCTCCTTGTTGTAGAGCAGGCCGAGGGTGTCGGTCACCAGCGGCACGCCGTACAGCTTGCCCTCGTACTTGGCCTGCTGGATCAGGCTCGGCTGGAAGGCGGAGGTGTCGGCGGCGGCCGGGGTGCCGTCCAGCGGCTCCAGGTAGCCGGCCTTGGCGAAGGCGGCGGTCCAGCCGACCTCGGAGCGGAACACATCCGGAGCGCCCTTGGCCCCCATGGCGGTCTGGAGCTTGTTCTGGGCCTGGTCGAACGGCACGTTGACGAAGTCGACCTTGATGTTCGGGTTCGCAGCCTCGAACTTCTTGACGAGCTCCTGGTAGTTCGGCGCCTCGTTGGTGGCGTTCGACGTGTCCCAGTACGTGAGGGTGACCGGCCCGTCGGCCTTGCCGTCCGAGCTGGAGCCGCTGCTGCCACAGGCAGCCATCGAGACCGCGAGGGCCACAACGAGGGCAGAGGCCGCGATGCCACGCCGCATGAGAACTCCTTGGGAGGGTGGGGGTGCCCGAGATGTTGGGAGGCAGGCGCATAATGGCCGCCTCGCACCGACCGCACCGTTGCTGCCGTCGGGCTCGGGAAGGAAGTTAACAGCGGCGCCAGAGCGACGGAAAGTCCTTGCAGCAAGTTTCTGCAAGAAATGGGGATCGTTACGCCCGCGTGTCCTGGACGTTGCCACACGGTAGTTGACGGTGGAGCGGATTGTCGCGATTTGCCCGATTCCACCCCTCTTCAGCCTGGCCGACGACACCACCCCGCGTGGCCGGAAGCCGCCTCCAGCAGACTGGACGCATGCGAATCAGAGCCGTCACCAGAGACGAACTTCCGCTCCTCACCGAGTTGGAGCGGGCCGCCGGCGCGCCCTTCGCCGCGATCGGCATGCCGGAGATCGCCGAGGACGAACCCCCGGCACCGGAGGAACTGGCGCACTATCTGGAACGGGGCGTCGCCCTGGTCGCCGAGGCCGCCGACGGAACCGTCGCCGGCTACCTGCTGGCCGAACCGGTGGACGGCGCCCTGCACATCGAGCAGGTCTCCGTGCACCCCGACCACGCCCGCCGGGGCATCGGCCGGTCGCTGATCGAGCACCTCGCCGGCTCCACCGACGCCCCCGCCCTCACCCTCACCACCTTCGCCGACGTCCCCTGGAACGCCCCCTACTACACCCGCTGCGGCTTCCGCCCGCTGGCCGCAGAGGAACTCACCCCGGGCCTTCGCGAGATCCGCCGGAAGGAGGCCGAGCACGGCCTGGACCGCTGGCCCCGGCTCTGCATGCGCCGGGACCTGGCCCGGCCCGAGGAGCACGAGCAGCCCCGGGCCGCCGACCGGGCCCCGGGCCCGGAACGGTTCTAGGCGGTTCCCAGCCGGAGCACCGTCGTCGAGCGGAACTCCTCCCCCGGCCTCAGCTCCGTGCTGGGGAACGCCGGGTGGTGCGGGGAGTCCGGGAAGTGCTGGGTCTCCAGCGCGATCCCGGAGAACGGCCCGTAGGGAACACCACTCGCGCCGGTGACCGCGCCCTGGAACTTGTTCGCCGTGTACACCTGGATGCCCGGCTCGGTGGTCAGCACCTCCAGGGTGCGGCCGCTGACCGGGTCCTCCAGCAGGGCGGCCCGCGCCGGGCTGCCGTCGGCCGGCCGGGCGCGCAGCACCCAGTTGTGGTCGTAGCCGCCGGGCCCGGTCAGCTGCGGGTGCTCGTCGTGCACCGACTTGCCGATCGGCGTGGCCGCGGTGAAGTCGAACGGCGTGCCCGCCACCGGCTCGATCCGGCCGTACGGGATCTGCCGCTCGTCGGCGGGGGTGTACGCGTCGGCGTCCAGGGTGAGCAGGTGGCCGAGGATGTCGCCGCGGCCTTCACCCGAGAGGTTGAAGTACGCGTGGTTGGTCAGGTTGACGACGGTCGGCCCGCCGGTGACGGCGCGGTAGTCGATCACCAGCTCGCCGGCCGCGTCCAGGGTGTAGGTGACGGTGACGTCCAGCGCGCCCGGGAAGCCCTGGTCCCCGTCCGGGCTGTGCAGTCCCAGTCGCACCCCGCCCTCGACCGGCTCGGCCGCCCACATCCGGTGCGCGAAGCCGTCCGGGCCGCCGTGGATGGTCACGCCGCCGCCGGTCGGGGCGAGCTGGTGCTCCTCGCCGTCGATGGTCACCGACGAACGGTCGATCCGGTTGGCGTACCGGCCGACCACCGTGCCGTAGTGCCGGGCCGGGCCGAGGATCTCGGACAACCGGTCGGTGGCCAGCAGCAGTTGGGCGTTGCGGCCGGAGCGGTCCGGCCCGCTCAGGGTGTGCAGGGTGGCGCCGAGGGTGAGCACGCTCGCCTCGTACGGGCCGGCCGTGAGCGTCCAGCGCTCGATCGCGGCGCCCGCGCCCGAGGGGTCTAGGGGTTCGTGCCGCACGCTGGTGGCCTCGCTCGCCATGGCCTGCTCCTCACTGATGGCGGCATCGCGCTGCGGCCGCCCGGTTCCGGGTCCGTCGAGGGGCGCCGTGGCAGCCCCGTGTCCGCCAGCCTAGCGACGGCGGCGGCCTCGGGGGCTCTTCCGCGCCCTCGCACACCGCCATCCGCCTCATCCGCCGTCATCCGTGGCCGGACGCCCGGCGGCCGCCCGCCACGGCCGCCCCCGGCCGACTCCTGGGCCCTGTCCGGCCGATCTTGGCGGATCGGCCGGACACGGCCTAGTCGTCCAGGTCCTCCGGCCACCCCGCGTCCCGCTGCTGCTGCGGCAGCCCGAGCGCCGAGGCCAGGCCGTCCGGCCCGCTGCCCGCCTTGCGGTAGACCGCCGCCAGCCGACGGTTGACCAGCCCGACCGGCACCCCGAGCTCCTCGGCGATCCGCTGCGCCGGCACGCCCTGCACGGCTCGCTTGGCGACCTCCCACTCCGCGCTGCTGAGCGTCTCGATGGTCTCCCGGAAGTCGCGCAGCCCCAGCCGGTTGGGTCGCAGGCCGTAGTTGGCCAGCTCCCGGCGGGCCCGGTCGACCAGCCCCTCCGCGGAGCAGTGCTGGGCCAGCTCGATGCCCTGGTACAGGTACTCCTGGGCGTCGTCCAGCCGTCCGACCCGGCGCAGCGCGGCGCCGAGGTCGACCAGGGCGACGGCGTGCTCGTAGCCGGCCGGGGACTGTCCGAGGTACGTCACGGCGTCCTCCAGCAGCTCGACCGCCGCCCGGGCGTCCTCGATCCGGGCCTGCAGGCGCAGCGCGCTGCCGATCGCCGAGGCGGTGCCGAAGTCGCGGGCGTCCCGGACCGCCCGCTGGGCGTAGTCACGGGCGCGCTCGGGCTCGTCGCGCGCGATCGCGATGGCGAGGTGTCCGGCCCAGGGCGCCCAGACGGTGTTGCGCCAGCCGCGGACCTCCAGTTGGGCGCCGGCCTCGGTGAGTGCGGCGGCCGCGCCCGCGTACCGGTCCTTGGCGACCAGCAGCTTGCCGTACAGCGAGGCCGCGTCCGGCAGCACCATGGCCGTCGGGTGGTAGGGCGGGTGGAAGCCGAAGTCGTTGGCCATGGTCCAGGCCTCGTCGACCCGGCCGCGGGCGATCAGGGTGTCGACCAGCACGCCGATCGCGTCCCAGGCCAGCGGCAGCTTGTCCCCCATCCGCTGGGAGATTCGGTAGGCCCGGCGCAGGAAGTCCTCGGCCTCGGCGAGCAGGCCGCGGCGGAACCGGGCCAGGCCCATCAGGAAGTAGGCGAAGCCCCGGTGGGCGCCGCTCCAACCGGCGATCTCGAACTGGATGATGGCGTCCGCGGCCAACCGTTCGGCCTGGGCGATGCGGTCGTTGTAGATGTACGTCAGGCAGAGCATCGACGGCAGTTCGAAGCCCCAGGTGGTGTCCGTCCAGCCGAGGCCCTTGGGCAGCCGACCGCTGTCGAGGACCTCGTCGGCGAGCGCGAGCGCCTCGGTGGAGGAGGCTCCGCGCAGGGTGAGGTCCCAGGCCCGCATGGCGAGCACGGCCCGGTCGGCCGCCTCCCGGCCGCGCAGGCTCCGGCACATCACACCGAGCCGGGCGGAGCGGCCCGGGCCGTCCTCCTCGGACTTGCGGAAGGCGTGCCACATGAACGAGGCGGCCTGGAGCCGCTGGCGCCCCGCCGGGTCGACGGTGACCTCGGCCTCCTCCTGGCAGACCACCGCGGCCTGTCCCAGCTCACCGGCGTGGGCGAGCACCTCGGAGAGCCGGAAGGTGGCGTCCACCCGCAGTTCGGGGCGCAGCGGCAGGTCCTCCGGGGAGAAGAGCGCCAGCTTGAGCTGGTTGACGGTGGCGACGGGGTTGGTGAGCAGTGCGGAGCAGCCGAGTTCGTAGAGCACCTCGGTCTTGATCTCGTCGGCGGGCGGCTCGTTGAGCGCGCGCTTCAGACAGCGTTGGGCGGCCTCGGGGGCGCCGATCAGCTGGTGTTCGATGGCGGCGCGGCGCAGCTTCCTGACGATCCGGTCGTCGCCCTCGCCGGAGTGGGTCTCGACCAGGTGGCGGGAGGCGGCGAGCAGGCCGAGTCCGGCGTTCTCGATCTCGGCGGCGGCGATGCCGTGCATGCCGAGGCGGGTGGCGTCGGGCATGGTGTTGTAGATCGAGCTGGCGATCAGCGGGTGGACGAACTCCAGGTTCCCGTTGGGGCTCTGGGTCAGTACGCGCTGCTTGCGCAGTCGCTTGATGGACTCGCGGGCGCCCTCGGTGCTCTGGGTGGAGATCCTGGTGGCGAGGTCGACCCGGATGTCGGTGCCCAGCATCGCGCAGGCCCAGGCGAAGCGCAGGGTGCTGGCGCCGAGCCGGTCCAGCCAGCTCTTGAGGGTCATTCCGGTGGCGTCGACGGCGAGTTCGTGCAGTTGCCGGGAGTTCTCCTCGACCGGCTCCAGTTCCTGGTCGCGGACCTGGTCGAGCAGGGCGATGGCCTCGAACGGGTTGCCGTTGACGACGTTCCAGAACTCGTAGCAGAAGGCGTCCTCGGCCTTGTCGCCGAGTTCCGCGCGGATCATGTCGGTGACGGAGCTGAGGGTGAGCCGGTTGAGTTCGTGCTTGCGGCCCTTGAGTTCGAGGACGCTGCGGCGGAATTCCTGGGTCTCGGCGGGCCAGTCGTTCTCGTCCTCGCGGAAGGCGAAGACGAGCAGAACGGGCAGTTCACTCGATCGGATGGCGAACTTGGTCAGCCAGGAGAGTGACTCCCCGTCCGCCCAGTGCAGGTCGTCGACGATCATCACCATCGGCGCGCGGCGCGGCGCGAGCTGGGCGAGGACGTAGTCGAGGCCGTCGCGCACGCCCTGCGGGTCGAGGCGGCGGGCGCCGGCCTTGGGCTGCTTGAGGCCCATGGCCGGTCCGACGACCTCCTCCCAGGTGCCCATGACCTGGCGGAACACGTCCGGTTCCAGGTCGCCGAGCACGTGCTGGAGCAGCTGGCGCAGTACGTGGTACGGCTCCTTGAACTGCCGTTCACCGCCCCGGGCGAACAGCACGGTGGCCTTCTCCCGGAGCTTGGCGATCCGCCGGACCTCGTGCAGCAGGCTGGTCTTGCCGATGCCGGGGCGGCCGGAGAAGGTGAGCAGGTCACCGATCTCGGTGCCACCGGCGGCGAATCCGAGGCAGAGCCGCTCGACGGCGGCCTCCACCGAGCGCAGTTCGGCGTCGCGGTCGCGCAGTCGGATCCGGGGCGCGTTCGCGTCGTCGCCCCGGCCGGAACCAGCGCCCGCCCGAAGTTCGTTCTCCTGCTCGGTCACCGTCGCGCCTCCGCCTCGACTGTTTGCGTCACAGCTGCATCACTGCGTGGAGCCGAGGTTAGCGCCGCGCGGGCCTTCCCGTGAGGCATTCGTGCAGGCTGGGACGGACGGTGAGGGTTTGGGGGACCACCCGAGGGCAACTGCCCTATATCCCTAACGTGCGATCAATACATCAGATACCCTACGGCCTTCGAGGCGTTGATGATCATGCCTGATCCCCCTCACCGCAGCGCCCCGTCGCGCCAACTCCCCCTCACGAACCCTGTTCGAACCACAAGTGCCCCCACCCTTCGCCGCACCGGGAGTCCGATGTCTGACGACACCTCACTTCAGATTCCGTTCCCGCACCGTCGCAGTCCGCACGGCCGACACGCCACCGCACTGCACCGGGACTGGCTGATCCGCCATCCACTGCTGCCCGACGCCGACCACCCCGGCTACGCCCACTGGGAGGTGGTGGACCTCGCCGCGCTCGGCTATCCGGACGCCGGACCGGACGAACTCGCCCTGGCCGCCGACCTGATGGGCTTCTACTTCCTCTTCGACGACCAGTTCGACGGCCCGCTCGGCCGCCGCCCGGCCGAGGTCGCCCCGATCTGCGAACGGCTGATCGCCGTCCTGCACGGCGCCCGACCCGACCAAGGCTCCGCGGTCGAGACCGCCTTCGCCGACCTGTGGGACCGCAGCGTGCGGGGCATGCCCGCCCGCTGGCAGGCCCGCGCGGCCTACAACTGGGAGTACTACCTGGCCAGCCACCCGGCCGAGGCGGCCGGCCGGATCTCCACCCGGCCGCCGGACCGGGACGGCTACCTGGAGCTCCGCAGGGGCACCGCGGCGATGGAGACCATCTTCGACATGGTCGAACGCCTCGGCCACTTCGAGGTGTCCGCCGCCGTCCTGCACCACCCGGCGCTGCGCCAACTCCGGCAGCTGGCCGCCGACATACCGTCGCTCAGCAACGACGTGCGGTCCTACCCGCTTGAGGCGCCGCGCGGGGACGTGAACAACCTGGTCATGATCGTCCAGCGCGAACGGCGCTGCTCGGCCGAGGAGGCCTGCGCGGCGGTCATCGCCGAGGCCCAGCTGATGGTCGACCGCTGCGCCGAACTACGCGACCGCCTCCCGGACGTCTACCGCGAGTTGGGCCTCTCCCGGATCGAACGCACGATCGCCCAACGGTACGCGGACGGACTGCTCACCTGGCTGGCCGGCTACCTCAGCTGGGAGGCCCGCACCGGCCGGTACCACGCGGTCTGACCGACCCGCTCCCGGAGCCGTCCGACGGGCGCGGCGAGCGCGCGGTGGAACCACGGCGGGTGCGCGGCGGCGCGCCCGGTGAGCGCCGCCCCGGCCCCGCGGCGGCATGCGGCGGCCCGGGCCCGAGGCCCCGCGGCCGGCCGGCGAGGAACGCCCGCGACGGGCCCGCGAAGGACATCCGACGGCGCACCGCCGGGCACGGTCCGGACGGCGCACCGTCCGTACGGGACACGCGTACGGACCGTAGCCGCACCGGGCGCCCGACGGTTATCGTGCTCGACAGCGGGTGCCCCGGCGGGGCGCCGGCCCGATGGCGTGTCCCACCCCTCCCGCCGGGCCGCCCCCTGACCGGGTGGTCCGGCGCGCCGCCCGCGGCCCCGCGCCGAACCCGGGCGGCACCCGACGAAGCGAGGAGACACCGAGCATGACGGTCTACCAGCCCCCCGGCACCCCCGGCAGCATCGTCGCCTACCGCTCCCGGTACGAGCACTGGATCGGCGGCGAGTGGACTCCCCCCGCGGGCGGCGAGTACTTCGGCAACCCGACGCCGGTCACCGGCGAGGTGTTCACCGAGGTCGCCCGCGGCACCGCCGCGGACATCGAGGCCGCCCTGGACGCGGCCCACGCCGCCGCCCCCGCCTGGGGCCGCACCCCGGCCGCCCAGCGGGCGCAGGTGCTGCTGCGGATGGCCGACCGGATGGAGGCCAACCTGGAGCAGCTGGCCGTCGCCGAGACCTGGGACAACGGCAAGCCGGTGCGCGAGACCCTGGCCGCCGACCTGCCGCTCGCCGTCGACCACCTGCGCTACTTCGCCGGCGTGCTGCGGGCCCAGGAGGGCAGTCTCTCCCAGCTCGACGAGGACACCGTCGCCTACCACTTCCACGAGCCGCTGGGCGTGGTCGGCCAGATCATCCCGTGGAACTTCCCGATCCTGATGGCGATCTGGAAGCTCGCCCCGGCGCTCGCGGCCGGCAACGCGGTGGTGCTCAAGCCCGCCGAGCAGACCCCGGCCTCGGTGCTGCTGCTCGCCGAGCTGACCTCCGACCTGCTGCCGCCCGGCGTGCTCAACATCGTCACCGGCTTCGGCGAGGAGGCCGGCGCCCCGCTGGCCGCCAGCACCCGGATCCGCAAGCTCGCCTTCACCGGCGAGACCAGCACCGGCCGGCTGATCGCCCACTCGGCGGCCGACAACCTGATCCCGGTCACGCTGGAGCTCGGCGGCAAGAGCCCCAACGTGTTCTTCGCGGACGTCGCCGCCGAGTCGGACGCCTTCTACGACAAGGCCGTCGAGGGCTTCGCGATGTTCGCCCTCAACCAGGGCGAGGTCTGCACCTGCCCCAGCCGCGCGCTGATCGACTCCGCGATCTACGACCGGCTGCTCTCCGACGGCCTGGACCGGGTCCGGGCGATGCGCCAGGGCGACCCGCTGGACACCGAGACCCAGGTCGGCGCCCAGGCCAGCGTCGAGCAGCTGAAGAAGATCCTCTCCTACTTCGAGATCGGCCAGGACGAGGGCGCCCGGATCCTGGTGGGCGGCGAGCGGGCCGACCTCGGCGGCGCGCTGGCCGGCGGGTACTACGTGACACCGACGGTCTTCGAGGGCGACAACTCGATGCGGGTCTTCCAGGAGGAGATCTTCGGCCCGGTCGTCTCGGTCACCCGTTTCGACGGCTTCGACCAGGCCGTCACCCTCGCCAACGACACCCAGTACGGGCTCGGCGCGGGCGTGTGGACCCGCAGCCTCAACACCGCCCACCGGGCCGGGCGCGCCATCCAGGCGGGCCGGGTCTGGACCAACTGCTACCACGCCTACCCGGCCCACGCGGCCTTCGGCGGCTACAAGAACTCCGGCATCGGGCGGGAGACCCACAAGATGCTGCTGGAGCACTACCAGCAGACCAAGAACCTGCTGGTCAGCTACTCCCCCGACGCGGTCGGCTTCTTCTAGGCCGCACCGGCTCCGAGCCCCCGGCGGCAAGCTCCGGACGGCTCCGAGCCCCCGGCGGAAACCGGAGCGGGAGGTCCGG
>NZ_JBHUAF010000049.1:0-33254 GCF_042789895.1 Kitasatospora sp. NPDC056783 | reverse complement strand
CGGCGACCTCGGCCGCGCGGCGCCGGAGCGGCTCGGTCAGGGCGGCCGTGATCGCTGCGGCGAGGCGTTCGGCGGTGAGCTCCTCGAACGGCACCGGCCGCGGGGCGACGCCCAGCCCGTGCAGTCGGGCCGCCCAGAACGGCTGGTCGGCCATGACGGGCACCGGCACGGCCGGGACCCCGGCGCGCAGCGCCGCGCCGGTGGTGCCCGCCCCGGCGTGGTGGACGACGGCGGCCATCCGGGGGAACAGCCAGTCGTGGGGCAGGTCGCCGACGGAGAGCACCCCGTCCCCCGCCGCCTCCAGCCCGGCCCAGCCCGCCTGGACCACCGCGCGCACCCCCGCCTGCCGCACCGCCGACGTCACCAGCTCGCCGAGCCGCGCGCCCTCGCCCGGTGCCATGCTGCCGAAACCGATGAACACCGGTGCCGGACCGGCCTGGAGGAAGTCGACCACCTCGGCCGGAGGCTCCCAGCCCAGCGGCCGGGCGGGCCACCAGAAGCCCGCCACCTCGACCGGCGCCGGCCAGTCCGCCGGGCGCGCCAGCAGCCGGGGGCTGTAGCCGTGGACGACCGGACGGGTGTACCCGAGCGGCTCCGGAGGTGTCGTCCCGGGCAGGCCGAGGCGCTCGCGCATCCGGGCCACGGCGTCCGAGAACAGCCGCGCCGCGCTGTGCACCCGCTCCTGGCCGGCGGCGAGGTTGCCCTCCGGCCCCAGGTCCTCGGCGCCGGCCGGGCCGGGCAGCGGGAACTCCCGGGTGGCGAAGGCGGGCGTGAGGTACGTGCCGAGGACGGGCACGCCGTGGGCCCGCGCCGCCGTCTGGGCCAGCGGCGAGGGGGCGAACGCGGTGAGCAGCAGGTCCGCGCCGCCCGCCACCGCGTCCGCCACGCCGTCGGCGAGCCCGTCCACGAACGTCCTCATCAGCGCTCGGGTCTCCTCCCGGGAGGTCGCCCGGGCCCGGGCGCGGATGAGCTCCTCCGGGTCCCCCGGCAGCAGCCGGTGCTCCAGGCCGCAGGATTCCAGCAGTGCCGCGAAGGCGGGGTGGGCGACCACGGCGACCTCGTGCCCGGCGTCGACCAGGCGCCGGCCCAGGCCCGTGAACGGTGCGACGTCCCCGCGGGAGCCGGTGGTGACGATCAGAATGCGCATGGGGGCGATTCTGCACCGGCGGCCGCTGCCGGTCGCCGGAATTTCCGTGACCACCCGCCAGGCTCGGGGCAGCAGCCCCGCCAGGCTCAGGGCAGCACCGTGCTGCTCGCCAGCACCGCCCCCTGGGCGTCGTACGCGGCGAGCCGGATGCCGTCGACCGGGTACCCGTTCGGACCGTCGGACTTCTTCTCGCTCGGCCCCCACAGATAGCCGGCGGCGAAGCCGGGGTCGCCGGGGAGCGAGGCGACGGTGGCCCAGTACGCCTTGCCGTCCCGCTCCAGGGCCATCCGGGCGACCTTCCCGGGCCCGTGGTAGACGAGGTTGTAGAGGCCCTCCTGGTACTCCGGCGGGTTCCCGTAGTACTGCACGGTGATCTCGGTCGCGTCTCCCGCCCAGGAGTACCCGCCGCACCCCGGGCCGTCCTTGTACGCGGGAGCGTCGTGGATGCAGATCTCCCGGTCCGCCAGCCGCATCCACCAGCCGGGGCGGCCGAGCGGCAGCTGCTGGCCGGGCTCCACCACCACGGCCTCGGGAGCCGGCCCCTCCGGCAGCGTCGGAGGCCGCGAGGCCGGCGCCGCGGCCCGGACCTCGCTCCGCGCGGACAGCACCGCCCCCGTCCCGGCCACGACCGCGAGCGCGGCCACCACGGCCGTCGCCCCCGTCACCATCCGCCGCCGCTGCCGGCGCACGTGGTCCCGGACGGGCCCGGCGGCCCAGTCCGCCACCGCGACCCGGGCCGCCTCCTCCCGCAGCGCGCCGCGCACCATGTCCTCGGTGTCCATCACCTGTCGCCTCCGTCCGTGCCGTCGATCCTCGAACCGGTGCCCGCCGCGTACGGGGCCAGCGCCGGGTGGCCGCGCAGCTTCGCCAGGCCCCGGCTGGCCTGGCTCTTCACGTTGCCCGGCGAGCAGCCGAGCACCTCGGCGACCTGGCGCTCGCTCATGTCCTCCCAGTAGCGCAGGACGACCACCGCCCGCTGACGCCGCGGCAGCTCCGCCAGCGCCTGGATCAGCACCGAGCGCTCCTCGACCCCGTGGCCGCCGCCCGCGGCCGACGCCCGGTCGGGCAGCACGGGCACCAGCAGCTGCCGGACCCGGCGCCGCCGGTGACGGCTCAGGTTGTTGTTCACCAGGGCCCGGTGGACGTAGGCGTCCGGTTCCTCCAGGCGGCTGATCCGGGACCAGTTCCTGAACACCTTGGCGAACGTCGCCTGCACCACGTCCTCGGCCTCGTGGTGGTCGCCCGTCAGCAGGTAGGCGGTGCGCACCAGCCGCGGCCAGCGGGTGGCGGCGAACGCCTCGAAGCCGAGCTCCCGCAGGCCGGGCCCGCTCGTGGAAGCCGGTGCCGGGACGGGCCGGGGCCGGTCCTCCACCGGGATGTGCCATGTGCTCGCGGTCATCCGTTTCCTCTTCGTGTCCACGCGACGACCCGGCCGGACCGTCGCTCTGCCCTACTCACCGCCGCGTGGCCGAAAGGGTTGCACGGCGGCGCCGGGCACCCCGGCCGAGGAGGAGGGCGGGCGGGGAAAGCCCAGGAGGACAGGAGGCGAGGACGGGACAGGGGGACGGCGGGCGAGGACGGCGGACGAGGACGGGACAGGAGGACGGGACACCGCTACCGGACGGCCGGGGCCGCCGGCCACGACGGCGCCCGGTCAGATCGGCAGGTTCCAGCCCGGGCCGTCCTCCTCACCGATCCACACCCGCTGTCCGGCCGCCGAGACGGTGATCCCGAAACCTTCCTGGTGCGGCTCGCCCGCCCGCCGCCACAGCCCCACGGCCTCCTCGACCCGGTCCCACAGCCGCAGCGGGCCGCGCTGGGTGACGGTCCATCCCCCGTCGGCGCGGGGCGTGGTGCGGGCCTGGGAGCCGGTGGCCACGTCGGAGAGGATCTGCGTCCCGCCGCCGCCCATGCGCTCGGCGGAGGGGGCGGCGAGCTGGGCGACCCAGCCGCCGGTCCAGCCGTCGAGGACGGCCGGGTCGATCAGGCTCGGCCGTTCGTCGCCGGGCAGCAGGGCGAGGGCCGAGTGCGGCGGGCGGTCGTGCGGGCGGGCGATCATGAAGCTGGTGTAGCCGGGCAGGAAGCGGCCGGTGGCCTCGCCGGGGCCGGTCACGGTCAGCTCCGCCAGGCCCGAGGCGTAGCTCCAGCCCGACACGGTGACCAGGACGCGGCCGCCCGGCTTCACCTGGTGCAGCCAGGGCAGCGGCAGGTGGCGCACCGAGCAGGTGGCGATCAGCCGGTCGTAGGCACCGCCGTCCGGGTCTCCGCGCAGTCCGTCGCCGACGACCAGGCGGGGCGCGTACCCGGCGGTCCGCAGGGCGGCGGCGGCGCGTTCGGCGACCCGCGGGTCGTACTCGACGCTGGTGACGTTCGCGTCCCCGAGCCGGTGGGCGCCGAGGGCGGTCGAGTAGCCGGTGCCGGTGCCGATCTCCAGGACGCGGTGCCCGCTGTCCGTTCCGAGTCGCTGCCACATCCCCAGGACGAGGGACGGCAGGGTCGAGGAGGACGACGGGGCCCCGATCACCGGCCCGGCGCCCACGTCGTCGGCGCCGGTGCGGCCGTCGAGCTGGGTGACGAGCGTCCGGTCGCCGTAGACGCCCTCCAGCCAGCCGGGGTCCGTCGGCCGCACCGCCCGGTAGGCGGTCGGGTGGCTGCCCTCGACGGGGAGGAAGTAGGACCCGGCGAAGACCTCACGGGGAACCGCCTCGGCCGCCTTGATCCAGACCGGATCGGACAGCCCGCCGTTCTCGGCGAGGCCGGCCGCCAGGGCGGCGCGCAGTTCTCGGGAGGTGCTCATGCGTCGGGGCCTCTCTGTAGCTCGTCGGCGAGGGCGTGGGCGATGCGCTCGGTGATCCCGGGCGGCTGCCACGCCCACTGGCCGTTGGGGTTGCACTCGAGGAAGGACCAGCGGCCGTCACCCGTCACGGCGAAGTCGAACGCCCCGAACACCAGCCGGAAGTGGTCCAGGTAGCCGGCCACGGACCGGGCGACCGGCTCGGGCACGGCGATCGGCGTACAGGCCATCAGGTCCTGGCGGTCGCGCCAGTCGAGGTCCGGGCTGTCGATCCGCACGCCGAACAGCCGGCCGCCGACGGCGGTCACCCGGACGTCGAACGCCTTGGGGACGCGGGCCTGGAACAGGTGGGGGCAGGCCCGGACCGCGTCCGTGATCTCCCCCGCCCGCACCTCCCGCACCCACACCGCCCGAGGCTCCCCGTCGACGGAGTACGGGGTGTTCCACACGGGTTTGTAGACCGCCCCGGCGGGCTGGAGGGACACGAACTCCCGTGCCTCCCGGGGGTCGTTGGTGATCAGGGTGTCCGGGACGGCGAACCCGGAGCGCTGCGCGGCGGCGAGCTGGGCGGGCTTGTGCTCCGCGGCGCGGTTGGCCCACGGGTGGTTGACGTAGTGCGCCCCGGGGAGGGAGGCGAGGACGCCGCCCGCGCCCCACAGCGACTGCGAGGCCGCGAAGCGGCGCTCCTGGCCGTCGAGGTCGGCGGGCCCCTCGTAGGGCGAGGCCCGGCGCACCCACACGGACCCCACCTCGGTGAGGTCGAGCTCGCGGCTCGGGGTGCGCAGGGTGCCCCGCCGGCCGCCCGTA
Organism: Kitasatospora sp. NPDC056783; assembly: GCF_042789895.1. NCBI lineage: Bacteria > Bacillati > Actinomycetota > Actinomycetes > Kitasatosporales > Streptomycetaceae > Kitasatospora > Kitasatospora sp. NPDC056783. The sequence continues at coordinate 28,506 of NZ_JBHUAF010000049.1, read as the reverse complement.
CGGAACGAGGCGGTCAGCGAGGTGCCCGTGTGCAGGTCGGTGCCGGGGTCGAGACGGACCACGGGGACGCGCCGTCGCGCGAGGACGCGCAGGACGACGTCCGCGGTGACGTCGTAGGGGTTGGTCAGGACCAGCACCGGCCGTGTGCGGTGGAGCGTCAACTGCCGCTCTGGTCCTGGTCGTAGGACTCGGTGCTGTCGGCGTCCGTCGCGCCGCCCGGTCCGGCCCCGTCGCCGGGGCGGGTGGTGGTCGGGGTGAGCCCGCTGGTGCTGGTGCCGTGGGACCCCAGTTCCACCGTGCGGCCGTCCTCGTCCACGACGACCGCGATCTGCGTCTCCGGGTCGATCACGGGAGTGAGCGCCGGGAGCGGGGCGGTGGTGGCGGTGTACGGTGCCATCCTGCCGATGCCCCACGGTACGGGCGTCTGCGTCATTGCATCCTCCTCGTAGCGATGGTGCCGGTTCACTGGCCAACACTCTGCTGGTGCGCGGAGCCGCTTTCAAGTCCGTCCAGGAGGACGGAATATGCCAGGTTGACGGCGGGCGGCTACGGCGACCTCGCCGGGCGCCACCGGGCGTAGGCGGGCGGGGCGGCCCCGGCGCCGGACGCCGGAGAACCTCTCGCTCCGGTACGCCCACGCCGCGGACCGCACCGGGTACAGCCCGTACCCACAAGGGGGAACGGGGGAGGGCCCTGGCGGCGTGCCCGGCACCCGCTCCCGGCCTTCGCCGGGGGAGGGACGACCGGACGGTGGCGGCGGAACGTCCCTGGTCAGCGGCCCTCGTGAACGCCGCCGCCCGGACGCCGCGTTACGTGAGGAGGAGCGAGAGAGAAGGGCCGGAGGAGCGGCACCGGGCCCGGATCGACGAGGCGCCGGGCGGGCTCGGCCTCACCCGCTGACCGGGGCGACCCCGGGAAAACGCGCAGGCAACCCCGGAGCACCCCTGACGGTTCTTACCTACGGCGGCGCCGGACGCCGCCGTCGAGACGTGGCCGACCGTGCCGCGCCACGTGGAGGAGATGTGACCACCCAGGCCGGCACCCGCCCGCCCACCACCGACACCGCCCACCGCCCCGCGCGCTGGGTGCGCACCAGACTGCGGGCGAGCCCGGCGGCCGCACTGCTCATGGCGGCCCTCGCGTTCGTCACCGTCTTCCTGGCGGCGGCCTTCCCCCGCGTCGCGGACCGGGGCGCCGACACGGCGCTCCAGGACTTCGTCAGTCAGAAGAGCCTCAACCAGACCAGTCTGCGCACCGCCTCCAAGGTCCGCGCGGGCGACGACGCGGCCACGCTCGACCGGGTGCGCGGGCACCTGGCCGAGGCGCTCGGCCGACAGCTGACGCCGGCCCCCGGCGAGGCCTACGGCGCCCGCGCCGTCGCCGCCCGCACCATGGGCAACCCGGGCTACGCCCACCTCTCGGAGAAGCACCCCCTGCCGGACCTCGACCTGCTCTACCTGCACGACCTGGCAGGCCGGGTCACCCTCACCGACGGCACCTGGCCCGCCCCCGGCGCCGCCGCCGGCGGCCCGCTGCCGATCGTGATCAGCAAGCAGGCCGCCGAGACCATCCACATCAAACTCGGCGACGTCATCGACAACGGCGCTGACGGCACCGGCGCCCCGCGGACCACCACCGTGGTCGGCCTCTACGAGGCCAAGGACCCCCAGGACCCGTTCTGGACCGACCTCGGCTGCCCGCTGCGCGCCTGCCTGCGGCTCGACCCCGAGTTCGAACGCTGGACGACCACCGGCTTCGTCGACGGCGCGAGCCTGTCCGCGATGGCCCGGTGGGGTTCGAGCGCCGAGAACTTCTGGCGGCTGCCGGTCGACCCGGCCTCGCTGCACACCGACCGGCTCGACCGCACCCGCGGCGCCGTCAGCTCCCTGCTGACCGGCCCCGACGCCACCGCCCTGGCCGAAGCGACCGAACGCGCCGACCTGCACACCAGCTCGGACCTGCCCGACATCCTCGCCCGGGCCGACGAACGCTACCGGGCCTCGCTGCCGCTCGGCACCATGGGCCCGGCCGGCGTGGCGGGCGTCGCCACCGTGGTGCTGTTCCTGGCCGCCGCCCTCTCCACCGACCGGCGCGCCACCGAGATCAGACTGCTGCGGGCCCGCGGCGGCTCCCTCGCCGGGGTGCTGCGCCGGCTGATCGCCGAAGGCGCGGTCACCGTCCTGCCGGCCGCCGCCCTCGCGACGGCCCTCGCCCTGGTGCTGCTGCCCACCCCCCGCTGGGGCAGCTCGGTGCTGGCGGCCCTGGCCGTCACCCTGATCGCCCTGCTGGCCTTCCCGGCCCGTGCGGCCCTGCTGTGGGCGCGCCCGCGGGCGGACGGCGGCCGGCGTCGGCTGGTCGGCGAACTCACCGTCGTGGCGGTCACCGCGGCGGCCGTGGTGGAACTGCGCCGCCGGGGTGTCGGCACCGGCGCCGGACTGGATCCGATGCTGGTCGCGGCCCCGCTCCTGCTCGCCGTCACCGGCGGGCTCCTGCTGGCCAGGATCGAACCGGTGGTGGTCGGCCGGCTGGCCGCCCTCGCCGGCCGGGGCCGCGGACCGATCGGCTTCCTCGGCCTGGCCCGCGCCGCCCGCGACGGCACGGGCCGCCGCAAGCCCTCCGCGCTGCCGCTGCTCGCCCTGGTGATCGCCGTCACCACGACCGGCTTCGGCGCCACGGTGCTCGACACCGTCGACCACGTCCGCACGCGCGCCGCGCGCATCGCCACGGGCGGGGACATCGGCGTCTCCCTCCCGGACTACGCCACCCTGACCGAGCCGTTCACCGAGGCCGCCCGCGCCCTGCCGGGCGTCCGGGCCTCGACCGCGGTCTGGGCCGAGCCCAAGGCCCGCGTCATCGGCGCCGACCAGCAAGGCACCGACGTCCACCTGCTGATGGTGGTCGATCCGGCCGCCTACGCCGAGATCGCCCGGACGCTCGGCGCCGGCGAGTTCGACCCGGCGAAGCTGACGGCGGCGCCCGGCGGCCGGGACACCCCCGTGCCCGCGCTGGTCAGCCCCGGCCTCGCCGAGCGCCTGGCCGCCGGGTCGAACTCCGTGCGCACGCCCAACGGCAACGACCTGCGCCTGTCCGTCGCCGGGACGGTCGGCGCCACCCCCGCGCTGCCGGACCTCGGCAAGCCCTTCGTCGTCGTCCCCGCCGGCGCCGCCTGGGAACGGCTGCCGGACACCAGGCGGGTGAACAAGTGGTTCGCCGTCGGCGACCTCGACCCCGAAGCGGTCAGGACGGTCCTGCGCGACAACGCCGGAGCCCAGCCCGTCGGCCTCGCCAAGCTGATCGCGGACGAGTCCGAGGCCGTCGGCAAGTCCACCCACGGGCTGCCCACCGGATACACGGTGCACGACAGCCACGAGACCGCCGTCGCACTCGGCGACGACCCGCTGCAGCGCGCCGCCGGGCGGCTGTTCTGGTACGCGGGCTTCGCCGCCGCCGGATTCGCCCTGCTCGCCGTCCTGCTGACGCTGGTGCGGGCCGCGCCCGACCGCACGGCCGTGCTCGCCCGGCTGCGCACCATGGGCCTGCGGCCCCGTCAGGGGCTGGCCCTGATCATGACCGAGGCGCTGCCGCAGACCCTGGCGGCGGCCGTCGGCGGCGGCCTGGTCGCGCTGGCGGCGGTCGCCCTGCTGGGCGGCGCCTTCGACATCTCGACGCTGGTCGGCGCCAGGGTCGGGGAGGCCATCACCCCCGTGCTGCTGCCGGTGCTGCTGCCCACCGCGGGCCTCGCCCTGCTGGTCGGCCTCGGGGTGCTGGCGGAGACGCTGATCGCCGGCCGGCGCCGGATCGCCACCGAACTGCGGGCGGGGGAGCAGGCGTGACGCCGCGCCGGGGGACGAGGCGGCCCGCCGTCGCGTCTCCCGGCACGGAACGGCGGTCGGCCGGGGGCGCCCACTACCGCAACAGGAAGTCGTAGACCGCCTGCCGTCCGGCCGGGTTCGCCGCCCGGTTCTGCACCGAGTGCGCCGCCCCGGGCACGATCACGATCTCCGGGTCGTGCGCCAACTCGGCCGTCTGGTGGATCAGTTCGTACGGTGTGGCCAGGTCGCGGTCGCCGCCGAGCAGCAGCACCGGCACGTTCGGCAGCTTGCGGTGCGCGGGCGGCGCCGGCGGCACCCGCTCGCGCGGCCAGTCCAGGCAGACCAGGAGGCTGCCGAGCCCGGTCGCGGTCGCCGGGTCGTACGGCCAGGTCTGTTCGGCGGTCAGCCGCTGCCGGGTGCGCTCCAGGGCCGCCGCCCGGCCGGCGACCGGGGTGTCCGTGGTGCCCCACGGGAAGCGCGAGTCGGCGCACAGGGCGGCGGAGTGCAGTCCTTGGCTGAGCTCCTCGGCCGGGGCGGCGTCGACCTCCCGGTGGACGAGGTCGAAGAAGTCCTGGAGCTTCGCGGGCTGCCCGGAGGCGGCCTCGTGCAGGATCTCCGGGACGCCGCCGAAGTCCGGGTCGATGAACTCGTAGCCGGTGAGCGCGCTCAGGATCTTCGCCCCGTCGCCGTAGCGGCGCACGGTGGCGGCGAGGTCGGCGGCCGGGTCGGTGGTGCAGCCGGTGGCCCGGCAGGCGGCCCGCAGGACGCGGGCGGTGGCGGGCAGCGCGGCCAGGTCGAGCGGGTCGAGGCCCTGGGGCGACGCCACGGAGTCGAGCACCAGCCGGGCCACGTGCGCGGGGTGGGCGAGCGCGTACCGCTCGGCGACGAAGGTGCCGTACGAGACGCCGTCCAGGGTCAGGCGCCGGTCGCCGAGGGCCTCGCGCAGCCGGTCGATGTCGGCGACGGTGTCCGCCGTGCTGTAGTAGCGGGCGTTCGGGCCGAGGGCGGCGGCGCAGTCGGCGACGGACTGCCTGCGGGGTACGGCGAGGTCGGAGGAGCCCATGTCCTCCTGGAGGCCGGGGCACTGGAGCGCGTGGGCGCCGGTGCCACGCTGGTCGAACATGACCAGCCGGTAGTCCTTGAGGACGGGCTCCAGCTTGCTCGCCATCCGTGGGATCGTCGGCACGCCCGGCTGGCCCGGCCCGCCGGTGAGGAACAGCAGGTCGCCCCTGGGGGCGGCGGTGTTGCCGGTGACGGCCACCGTGAGGTCGAGGGTGCCCGGGGTGGCGCCGCTGTGGTCGAGCGGGACGGTGAGCGTCCCGCAGCTGAACTCGGGGGCGTCCGGGCAGGGCGCCCATCCGGTGATCCCGCCGCCGCCCCGGTCCGACCCGGCGGCGGCGAAGGAGGCCGAAGGGGTGGCCAAGGTCGTGGCGGTGATCACCGCGACGGCGCCCAGCAGGGCGGCGACGCGGCCGCGTGTCCTCGTCATGGGAGTCCTTCCGCTCGCGCACCGCGCCCGTGCTGACGCGGTCACGGAATCAGCCTCGCACCGGTGGACGGAACACGGGACGGAACCGGGCGCCGCCTCCTCGACTTCCTCGACTTCCTCGACCGGCGGTCACACCGTCTCGTCCGGGCTCGCCCCAGTAGTGCCTCGTCATGTGCTGCGCGGGGTCCGGGCAGATCGGCGGTCAGCGCGGATAGGTGCGGAACCGGGCCTTGCGCAGGTGGTTCAGACGGGCGACCGGGTCGCCCGGCCAGTCGTCAGCGCCCTCCTCGTCGAAGTCCTCGGGTACCGCGCGGGCGATCGCGTCGCGCGCCTTGAGCAGGAGTTCCCGGCCTTCCCGCCAGGCCGCGGCGTCCCCGCCGTCCGGTCCGGCCCCCCGGGGCCGCTCGTCCGCCAGGTCCGCGCCGGACTCCAGTGCGTCGGCCAGCCTGGCCAGGCCGTCGCGCAGCACGGCCGCGATCTCCCGCAGGTCGGGATCGTCCATGCCGCGGTAGGACCAGTGGTGGTTCATGGCGTACGCGAAGACCTGCGCGGCGTCGGCCAGTTCGTGGGCGGCGTGGCTGCCGATGGGGCGGCCGAGCTCGGCGGCGTCGTTCATCGGTTCCTTCGGTCCGGGTCACTGGTCAGCCCGGAGACTACCGGCCCGGCCACTTCGGGGCACCGGAATTCAGACGACGTTCTTGTCGATCAGCATCCGCAGCACGTTGACGTGGAGGTCGGGGAAGTCCATCGGCACGATGCCGAACCGCGCGCGCTGCTGGGTGCGGGCGCTCAGGTACGGGTAGACCGTGCGGTCCATCAGCGACTGCGAGCTGGTCTTGGGCCAGTAACCACCCGCGTACGAGAGGAAGTTGACGAACATCTTCGGGTAGGACGGGTTGGCGAAGGCCTTGTCGAACTGGGCGACGATGCGCCGGCCCTTGGTGCCGAGGGGGTCGAGGCCGCCGGTCTGCCAGAGGTCCTGGGTGTCGAAGTAGCCGTTCTCGCCGCTGGACCAGTCGATCAGGCCCCACGGGTTGGCGAAGTCGGCGATCAGGACGACCTTCCCGCGGGCGGTGGCGAGGGTCGGCCACCCGGAGAAGTGGAACAGGCCGCGGTAGCCCAGCGCGTCGAGGTAGTGGTCGACCCTCCGCATGAACTCGGTGTCGTCGAGCGCCTGGCCGCCGGCGCGCTCGTTGCGCAGCCGCATCAGGACGGTTTCTCCGGCGTGGGCCCGGAGGAAGTCGCGGCACTGGTCCAGCACGTCCTGGAGGCGCAGGTGCTGGTAGGCGTCGGAGTGGTAGATCCCGAGTTCGTCGGGCGCGCCCTGGAGGCCGTTGCAGCGGATGTCGAGGAAGCGGACGCCCTCGGTCAGCTGCTGGGGGACGCCCCAGTTCTGGGTGTGCGACCACTCGGTGCCGTAGGCGGGGTTCTCGCAGCAGGAGTCGTGGGTGCCGGGGATGGTGAGGTCCAGCAGGGAGGTGCCGCCGTCCAGGCCGCTCATCCAGCTGTCGGTCGGCAGGCCGCCCGGGGTGGTGGCGCCGGCCGCCGCCAGGGCAGGGCCCGGCAGGGCGAGGCCGGTGGCGGCGGTGGCGGCGGTGGCGGCGAAGGCCGCGCCCCAGGTGAGAAGGTCACGACGTGTGATGCCCATGGTGCGGCTCCCGGCGTCCGTCGGTCGGCTCGTTCGTCCGAGTCGTGCGCCTGTCATTGTGGGGTACGGAGCGGCCACTTTGACAGGTTCACGGCCGATTGTGACGCCCTCGGTGCGACCGTTCCGTTCGGTGACGCGATCCGGGCCGGGCCTCAGATCATGTGCATGCCGCCGTTGACCTGGATGGTCTCGCCGTGGACGAAGCTCGCCGCGGGGGAGCACAGGAAGGCGATGACGGAGGCGACCTCCTCGGGCCTGCCCAGCCGGCCCATGGGCGTGCTGGAGAGCGCGTCCTCGCCCCGGGCGGCGACGTAGTCGCGGGTCATGGGGGTCTCGATGATGCCCGGCGAGACCGTGTTGACCCGGGCGTGCCCGCACAGTTCCCAGGCGAGGCTGCGGGAGAAGGCGAGCAGGGCGCCCTTGGTGGCGGCGTAGTGAGCGTGCCGGACGCTGCCCCGGTGGCCCGCCATGGAGGCGAGGTTGACGATGGCGCCGTGCTTGTTGAGGTGCGGCAGGACGGCGCGGGTGAGGAAGAAGACCCCGTCGAGGTTGACGGACACGACGCTCCTCCACTGCTCGTCGGTCATGTCGGCGACGCTCTGCTCGGGGTAGATCCCGGCGGCGGGCACCAGGAAGTCGACCGAACCGAACTCCTCGACGGCGGCGTCGACGAACGCGGTGTTGCTCCGCACCGAGGCCGCGTCCAGGTGTCGGATCAGCACCCGGCCCCCGCCGGTTCCGAGTGAGGCGGCGAACTCCTCCAGGGCCGCCGGGTCGAGGTCGCCCAGCACCAGGTGGGCGCCGGCCGCGTGGAACTGGCGGGCGACCTCGCGGGCGATGCCGCCGCCCGCGCCGGAGAGCAGCAGGGTCTTGCCGTGGAAGGGGGTGGGGTCACCGAAGGGGGTCATTCTCGTCCTCAGGAAAAGAGTTCGGGGTGTTGTACGAGTTGGAGTCGCGTGCGGCGGATGTGCCCGGTGAGGAAGCGTTCGGCGTCCTCGGGGTCGCCGCGCCGGATCGCTTCGACGATCAGGCGGTGTTCGGCGTGGATCAGCTCCCAGCCGGTGGCGTCGGTGATCCGGGCGAACGCGCGGCGGTAGTGCTGCGTGGTGTTCCAGAAGCGGTCCACCATCTCGGTGAGCTGGCCGGCGGGGCAGCCGGCGTAGGTGAGCAGGTGCAGCCGGCGGTCCAGGACGAGGAAGCGGTCCACGTCGGTGGTGGCCTCGATCTGCCCCGCGAGGGCGGCGAGTTCGGCGATCTGGACCGCGGTCAGGTGCGGGATGCTCTCGCTCAGCGCGAGCGGTTCGAGGCGTTCCCTGATCTTGTAGACCCCCTCGCACTCGCGCATGTCCATCTTGGAGACCCAGGCGCCGCTGTTGGACTTGACGACGGTCAGTCCCTCGGCGGCGAGGATCCTCAGGGCCTCGCGGACCGGCAGACGGCTGGCGCCGAGGCGCTCGGCGACCTGTTCCTGCATGATCCGTGCCCCGGGCGGCAGTTCGCCGCTCAGGATGGCGGTGCGCAGGTGGTCGGCGACCCGCTGGCTGGCGACGGCGGAGGCGCTGGGTCCGGTGGTCGGGTTCTGGGGCACGGCGGGTACGGCTCGCTTTCCGGTGCGGGGGGCGGTGTTCAGTCGGAAGGCTGCCACAGCCGCGCGGGCGCGCCGTCCTCGCACCTCTTGCCGTGCGGATAGGAAACCAGCTCCAGCTGCATCCCCCAGGGGGTGAGGAAGTAGACCCAGCGCTGGCCCTCACTGGGGCCGCTGCTCGCGGTCGGCTCGCCGAGGACCCGCACCCCGTGGCGGCGCAGATGGGCGACGGCGGCGTCGAGGTCGGTGACGTAGAACGCCAGGTGGTGGCCGCCGATGTCGCTGTTGCGGGGCTGGTCCGTGTGCCGGCCGGGTGCCTCGTACTCGAAGATCTCGAAGTCGGGGCCGCCGGGGCAGCGGAAGAAGCGCAGTTCGCGCATGACGGCCCGCGGATGCACGTTCAGGTGCTCCGCCATCCACGTGCCGTCGGAGCGGAACGGCCCGAGCGAGTAGGCGTACTGGCAGCCGATCACCTCGACGAAGAACCGCGTCGCCTCGTCGAGGTCGGGGACGGTGAAGCCGATGTGGTCGACCCCGGTCAGCCCCGGCAGCCCCGGCGGCGTGGCTTCCGCATCCCGCTCTCGCGATGAATGGATCCATTGTCTTGGCATGGATATCACCCTGATCCCCGAAAGGTGCCTTGGTCAAGGGGTTATGGCGTCACTGGAATATCACACTCCGGTAACGAGGGGTTGGCTATGGATCCATTCGCTGCGACAGTGCTGGTCGAAACGCATAGGGAGTTCACATGCCTACACACCGGAAACTGGCCGCGGCATCGCCCTGGACCCAGCTGACAGCGACCCGCGAGGACTGGCAGGACGCCGACCCCGCGCTGCTGACCTCGATGTTCGCCCAGACCCTGCTGATCAGGACCTTCGAGGAGTACGTCCTCGACCTCGCGTCCCAGGGACTGGTCCACGGCCCGGCGCACTCCAGCATCGGCCAGGAGGGCGGCGCGGTCGGCTCCGTGCACGCGCTGACCAGCGCGGACTTCGTCGGCGGCTCGCACCGGGGACACCACCAGTTCCTCGCCAAGGCCCTGGGCCACGTCGCCCCGCACGGCATCGACCCGCGCGTACCGGTGAGCGACGACGTCCGCACCGTCCTCACCCGCGGCCTCGCCGAGATCTGCGGGCTGGCCCGCGGCTTCTGCCGGGGCCGGGGCGGATCCATGCACCTCCAGTGGCGCGAGGCCGGGGCGATGGGCACCAACGCCATCGTCGGCGGCGGCGTCCCGCAGTCCGCCGGGTTCGCCTGGTCGGCACGGCAGGCCGGCACCGACGCGGTGTCGGTCGCCTACTTCGGCGACGGCGCGGTGAACATCGGCTCCGTCCTGGAGACGATGAACCTCGCCGCCGCCTGGAAGCTGCCGGTCTGCTTCTTCATCGAGAACAACCGGTACGCCGTCTCCACCCACGTGGACGAGGTCACCGCCGAACCCCGGCTCTCCGCGCGCGGCCTGGGCTTCAACATCCCGGCCTGGCAGGTGGACGGCATGGACCCCCTCGCCACCCACCTCGCCATGCGCGAAGCCGTCGCACACATGCGCGCGGGCAACGGCCCCACCGTCGTCGAGGCCGAGGTCTACCGCTACTTCCACCAGAACGGCCCGTTCCCCGGCAGCGCGTTCGGCTACCGCACCAAGGACGAGGAGAAGGAGTGGCGGGCCCGCGACCCGCTGGCCCTCCTCGCCGAGCGGCTCACCGAACGCGGCATCCTGGACGCCGCGGCCGTCGAGGACTGCACGGCGCGGGCCAGGCAACTGCTGGCCGGCATCGGCGACGAACTGCTGGAACCGGACCCGGACGGCAAGCCCGGAAAGCGCCGGATCAAGCCCGCCGAGTGGCCCGACCCGTCCTTCCGCGACGTGGGCGTGCGCGGCGACCTCTCGGAGTTCGACGGCGTGCGCCAGGCCGACCTGGACACCTTCACCGGCGCCACCGCCGAACGCAAGTTCATCGACGTCGTCTCCGAGGTGATGCGCCGCCGGATGGCCCAGGACGATTCGATCGTCGTCATGGGCGAGGACGTCCACCGCCTCAAGGGCGGCACCAACGGCGCCACCAAGGGCCTCGCCGAGGCCCACCCCGACCGCTGCCTGGGCACGCCCATCAGCGAGAACGCCTTCGCCGGACTCGCCGGCGGCATCGCGCTGGACGGCCGCTACACACCGGTGGTCGAGTTCATGTACGCGGACTTCATGTGGGTCGCGGCCGACCAGGTCTTCAACCAGATCGGCAAGGCGCGGCACATGTTCGGCGGCGACGCCGACGTGCCGCTTGTGCTGCGCAGCAAGGTCGCCATGGGCACCGGCTACGGCTCCCAGCACTCCATGGACCCGGCCGGCGTCTTCGCCACGGCCCCCGGCTGGCGGATCGTCGCCCCCTCCACCCCCTTCGACTACGTCGGCCTGATGAACTCCGCACTGGCCTGCAAGGACCCGGTGGTGGTGCTGGAGCACGTGGACCTGTACAACTCCACCGGCACCGGCCCGGTGGACGACCTCGACTACTGCCTGCCGGTGGGCAAGGCCGCGGTGCGCCGCACCGGCTCGGCCCTCACCGTCGTCTCGTACCTCGCGATGACCGGGCACGTCCTGGAGGCCGTCGAACAGCTCGGGCTGGACGCCGAGGTGATCGACCTGCGCTGGCTGGACCGGGCCAGCCTGGACTGGGACACCCTCGGCGAGAGCATCCGCAAGACCAACAACGTGCTCATCGCCGAACAGGGCCCGATCGGCACGTCCTACGGCGGCTGGCTGGCCGACGAGATCCAGCGCCGCCACTTCGACTGGCTCGACCAGCCGGTCCAGCGCCTCACCGCGGGGGAGTCCTCGCCCAGCATCAGCAAGGTGCTGGAGCGCGCGGCCATCGCCCGCACCCCGGAGGCCGTCGCCGCGCTCCGCCGGGTCACCGAGAACTGACCCCGACCCCACGTGACCCAGGAGGGTTCCCCATGGCTGAACTGTTCCGCATGCCGGCGGTGGCCGCCGACGACACGGCGGGGGTGCTGTCCGCCTGGCAGGTGGCGGAGGGCGCCGCCTTCGCGGCGGACGACGCGCTGATCTCCGTCGAGACCGACAAGGCGGAGGTCGACGTCCCCGCCGAGCGCCCCGGCGTCCTGCTCAAGGCGCTGTACGAGCCCGGCGCCGAGATCGAGGTGGGCACCCCCGTCGCGGTCCTCGGCGCGCCGGACGAGTCCGTCGGGGACCTCGACGCGCTGCTCGCCGAACTGGGCGTGGCCCCCGTCCCGGAGGCGGATGCCGTCCGCCCCGAACGCCGGACCGTACCGGACACCCCTGCCCCGGACACCCCCGCCCCGGCCGCCGTACCGCAGTCCGCCGCTTCCCCGGCGGCGGAAGCCGGACCCGCGCCCGGCGGGCGGCTGTTCAGCAGTCCGCTCGCCCGCCGGCTGGCCCGCGAGGCCGGGCTGGACCCGGCCGAACTGACCGGCACCGGCCCGGGGGGCCGGGTCGTGCGCCGGGACGTCGAGGCCGCCGTCGCCGCCCGGCGACACCGGCCGGAGCCGAGCGCCCCGCCCCGGGAGCCGGCCGACCGGTCCGCGCCCCCCGCGCCCTCGCGGGCGCAGGCCCCGGCCGCCCCGGCGGGCGCCGGCCACCAGGACATCCCGCACACCCGGATGCGGCGGGCCATCGCCGCACGGCTGACCGAGAGCAAGCGGCACACCCCGCACTTCTACCTCCGCGCGACCTGCGAGGTGGACGAACTGCTCGCCTTCCGGCAGCGGATCAACGCGGCGAGCCCGGTCAAGGTCTCCCTCAACGACATCCTGGTCAAGGCCGCCGCGCTCGCGCACACGGCCGTCCCCGAGATGAACGCCACCTGGCACGCGGACGCCGTACGCCGCTACGAGAGCGTGGACGTCTCGATCGCCGTCGCCACCGACGGGGGACTGCTGACCCCGGTCCTGCGGGGCGTCGAACGCATGTCGCTGTCGGCGGTCGCCACCGCGACCCGGGACCGCGCGGAGCGGGCGCGCTCCGGCACCCTGCGGCAGGCCGACCTGGAAGGCGGCTCCCTCACGATCTCGAACCTCGGGATGTACGGAGTCGAGGAGTTCGCCGCCATCATCAACCCGCCCCAGGCCGCCATCCTGGCCGTCGGCGCGGTACGGGACGCGGCCGTGGTCCGCGACGGCGCGGTCACGGCGGCCAAGGCGATGACCGTGGTCCTCTCCGTGGACCACCGGCCGGTGGACGGCGCCGTCGCCGCCCGCTGGCTCGCCGCCTTCACCGACGCGCTCGCCGACCCGATGCGGATCGTGGTCTGAGCCCGTCCCCGTCCCCGTCCCCTCCCCGCCGGGCGGTGCCGCACACGCCACCCCCGCGCCCGCCGCACCGCCCGGCCCCCGTTCCCGGCTCCGGCCCCACCCCCACTCCCGGCCCCGCCTCCGGCCCCGGCCGCGGTCCCGCGCTCCCGCGGACCGCCTGGACCCTCCCCTAAGGACACCGATGTCTTCGCCCCCCACCCCCACGCCCCGTGACACCCTCGGCGAACTGGACAGCCGCAACCTCCGCAAGCTGATGCCGCTGCTGCTGGCGGCCTACGTCATGTCGTTCCTCGACCGGACCAACATCGGTCTGGCCAAGGAACGGCTGGAGGCCGACCTCGGCATATCCGCCGCCGCCTACGGGCTCGGAGCGGGACTGTTCTTCCTCACCTACGCGGTGTCCGAGGTGCCCAGCAACCTGATCATGCACCGGGTGGGCGCCCGCTGGTGGATCACCCGGATCATGCTCACCTGGGGCGTCATCTCGGCCTGCATGGCGTTCGTCCAAGGAGAGAAGTCCTTCTACGCGATGCGGCTGCTGCTCGGCGCCGCCGAGGCGGGCCTGCTGCCGGGCATCCTCCTCTACTTCACGTACTGGTTCCGCTCCGCGACCCGGGGCCGGGCCATCGGCCTGCTGCTGCTCGGGGCTTCGATCGCCAGCGTGCTCGGCAACCCGCTGGGCGGTCTGCTGCTGGAGATGGACGGGATCGGCGGCTGGCACGGCTGGCAGTGGATGTTCGTCATCGAGGGACTTCCCTGCGTCCTGCTGGCCTTCGTCGTCTTCCGGTACCTCCCCGACGGCCCGGCCACGGCCCCGTGGCTGACCGCCAAGGAGGCGGCGCTGGTCAGCGAGGCGGCGGCCCGCGAGCAGGAGCAAGGCGCCAAGGCCGCCGGGACCAGCTCCGGTTCCCTGCTGACGGTGCTGCGCGACAAGCAGATGCTCATCGCGATCTTCGCCAACTGGACGCATCAGGTGGCGCTCTACTCCGTCGTCTACTTCCTGCCCGGCATCATCGGCGGCTGGGGGCACCTGTCACCGTTCACCATCGGGTTGCTGACCAGCCTGCCCTGGGTGACGGCCGCGATCGGTGCCGTCGTGGTGCCGGCGCGCGCCACCACTCCCCGCCGCTCCCGCAACTTCGTGGTGACCGGCCTGCTGATGATGTTCGTCGGACTCGTCGTCGCCTCCGTCGCCGGCCCGGTGATCGCGCTGCTCGGCTTCTGCTTCACCGGCCTGGCGTTCTTCGTCGTCCAGCCGCTCCTGTTCAACTTCCCCGGCACCCGGCTGGAGGGCAGGACACTCGCCGGCGGCCTGGCGCTGCTCAACACGGTCGGCATCACCGGTGGCTTCGTCGGCCCCTACGTCATGGGCTGGGCCGAGGAGAGCACCGGCAACCACCTGGCCGGCCTGTGGATCTCCGTGGTGCTGCTGGCCCTCGGCGCCGCGGCCGCCACCCGCCTGCGGTTCTCGGCCGGGGACGAACGGGGCGGCGAGAGCTGACCCTTCCCGGCTTGACCGGCTTGACCGGCTTGACCGGGTTGACCGGGTTGACCGGGTCGGCCGACCGGCCCGGCACCCGAAGACCGGCGGGGGCCGGTCGGCCCGCCACCGGCCTCGGGCCCGTCAGGTGCTCAGGTCCTGTCGGCCGACCGGGAGTCCGGGGTCAGCGCGCGTCCCGGGTGAGGAAGTCGAGCAGGATCTGCCGGCTCGTCTGGGAGGTGAGGCTGCCGTACGCGTCGTCGAAGGCGTGCTCGGCGAAGGGCAGCTGCCTGACCTCGACCTCGACGCCCTGCTTCCTGAGCGCGTCGCCGAGGCCGGTGACGGTCTCGGGACGGGCGCTGCGGTCGCGGTCCCCGACCACGAGCAGGGTGCGGGGCAGGCCGGCGCGCACGTCGGAGGTCGGGGAGACCTCGCGGTAGCGGTCCGGGAACTGCTGCGGCGTGCCACCGGTGAACATCTCCGCGGCCTCGCGGGTTCCGGCCACGTCGTCCTCCCACATCCGGGCGACATCGGTGCCGGGGTAGAAGCCGACCACGGAGGCCGGGGGCTCGGGGGTGGCGCCGTCGGCGGCCGTGATGGTGCCGTTCCGGAGGCGGTAGGCGGTGTTCATCGCCAGGGTGCCGCCCGCCGACATGCCGCCGAGGGAGATCCGCGAGCCGTCGACGCCGTACCCGTCGGCGTTCTCGCGCACCCAGCGCAGGGCGGAGACGAGGTCCTGCGGGGCCTTGTCCCAGGTGGGACGGCCGGGGCCGGCCAGACGGTAGTCGACGGCGAAGACGGCGACGCCGTGGTCGGCGAGCCAGCGGCCGGTGCCGCGCAGGTCGCTCTTGTCGAAGGTGTGGAAGCCTCCGGCGTGGGCGAGCACGACGGCCGGGCTCTTCCTGCCCGGGGTCTTCTCGGGAAGGTACGCGTCCACCCGCAGCGGCTCGCCCTCGGGGCTCGCGAACGTCTCGGTCGCGTCCGGCTCCACCGCCGGGTAGCCGAGTTCGGTGAACACCTGGCCCAGGGAGACGTCGACGCCGGCGCTCCGGGCCGCCTGGAACTGGACCGCGCCGATGGCCAGCGCGCCCACGGTGCACAGCGCCGTGACGGCGGTGACCGCACGCCCCCAGCGCACCAGGCCGGCCCGCCAGGCCAGCACGGCGAGGCCGGTCGCGACGAGGGCGATCAGGGCGATGTGGAAGGGGTACTGCCCTCCCAGGACCGGTCCGATCACCCCCGCCTTGGGGATGGCCGGGAAGTACGCGCCGAGCACTATGGCGAGGAGCAGGAACGCGAGGAACGAGGCCAGGACGGCGCCGACCGCCCGCAGGATCCGCACCGGCCGGCCGGCCGGTGCGCCGGACTTCCTCCGGGCGGTTCTCGTGGTGCTGGTGGTGCTGGTGGTCATGGCTGCACTCCTCCGAAGGCGCTCGGGGCGGTCTCCGCCCGCTGCGGGACTGGTCATGAGCCGCGAAGTCCCCACCGCCACCTGCGGGCCGACGGGGACCGGCTCACCCCGCAAACGGTAGGAATCCGACACCCTCGTCGGCCTCACCCGGCGGAGCCGTTCCCCGGCCTGGCTCTCGGGTACGGGGCCGTGCGCGCCGCCTCACCCCCGGGGGTCAGAGGTCGGTGCGGCCGGGAACCACCAGGCCCGTCTCGTAGGCGAAGACGGCGACCTGGGTGCGGTCCCGCAGCTGGAGCTTCTGCAGGATGCTGCCCATGTGCGTCTTGACGGTCTGCTCGGCGACGACGAGCTCCTCGGCGATCTCCGCGTTGGACAGCCCCCGGGCGACCAGTGCCAGCACCTCGGTCTCGCGGTTGGTCAGCACGTCGATCCGCACCCGGGCGGGCGGCCTCGCCGAACCGCTCAGCCGGGAGAACTCCGCGATCAGCCGCTTGGTGATCCCGGGGGACAGCAGGGCGTCCCCGGCGGCCACCACGCGCACGGCCTCGGCCAGTTCGACCCCGGAGGCGTCCTTGAGGAGGAACCCGCCGGCGCCGGCCCGCAGCGCCTCGTACACGTACTCGTCGAGGTCGAAGGTGGTCAGGACCAGGACCTTGGTGGGCAGGTCGGTCTGCCGGGTGATCCGGCGGGTGGCGTCGATGCCGTTCAGTCCGGGCATCCGGATGTCCATGACGATCACGTCGGGGCGGAGCTCCTCGGCCTTGGCCACGGCCTCCAGGCCGTCCACGGCGGTCCCGACCACCTCGATGCCGGGCTGGGCGCCGAGGAGCACCGAGAAGGCCTCACGGATCATCGCCTGGTCGTCGGCGATCATCACTCGGATCGTCATGCGGTTCGTTCCTCGTCTGTCCGGGCGGCCGGGGCGTCGGTCACCGGCAGCAGGGCGGTGACCAGGTAGCCACCGTCGGGTGTGGCGCCGGCGGAGAGCTCCCCGCCGAGCATCGCGGCACGCTCGCGCATGCCCAGGAGGCCGTGCCCGGCCCCCGGAGAAGGCTGCGGCGCCGCTGTCCCGGGGCCGTTGCGGATCCGCAGGCGCAGCGCGGCAGGGGTGTACGTCAGCTCGACGCGGGCCGTGGCACCGGGGGCGTGGCGCAGCGTGTTGCTGAGCGCCTCCTGCACGATGCGGTACGCCGACAGCTCCGCGCCCTCCGGCAGCGGGCGACGCGCCCCGGAGACCACCGCCGTCACGTCGAGCCCGGCCGCCCGCACGCCCGCGAGCAGGTCGTCGAGCCGCTCCAGGGTGGGCTGCGGAGCCTCGGGAGCGCCGCCGCCCGGACGGTCCTCGGAGCGCAGCACCCCCAGGAGGCGCCGCAGCTCGGTCAGCCCCTCCAGCGCGCCCGCGCGGATGTCGGCCAGCGCCGCGACCAACTCCGCCGGCGGGTCCGCGACCCGGTACGGGGCGGCGTCGGCCTGGATGGAGATGACGGACATGTGGTGGGCCACCACGTCGTGCAGCTCGCGTGCGATGCGGGCGCGTTCCTCCAGGACGGTGCGGTGCGCCCGTTCCTGCGCGAGCGCCGCCTCCTGCTCCGCGAGCCGGGCGCGGACCTCCCTCGTCCCGCGCACCCCGGTCGCGGCGGCCACGACGAGGGCGAACAGCGCCAGCACGATCGCCGTGAAGTACCACGGCCCGATCCCGCCGCCCGCCACGTGCAGACCCAGCAGCAGCGCGGCGCTCAGCAGCACTGTCGCGACCATCACCGGCGGCGGATTGCGCAGCGCGACCAGGAACAGAAGCCCGGCGTGCACGGCCCACGCCCACCCCATGTACGGCCCGAAGGGCGCGTGGAGCGAGAACACCGGCAGCATCGCCAGCGACAGCCACCAGGCCGGCAGCGGCCGGCGCAACGCGAGAAGCAGCAGCGCCGCGTGGAGGATCCCCACCGCCCTCATCGGGATGTCCTCGGTGGCGGACACGGCCGTGAACACCACCACCGCGCCGACCGCCAGCTGCGGCAGCCACCTCAGCGGCCCCGGCCCGCCCATGGGCGGCATCGGCTGCGGGGCCCACGGGAACAGGCCCCTCCGCGCGGCGCCCAGCACCGCCCGCACCGTCCTGCTCACCGGCCGCCTCCCGCCACCGCGACCGGGGACGGAAGGGACCGGCGGGAAACACGGGTTCGGACGCTCACGACGCTTCTCTCCAAAAGTTCATTTGGATACCACGTTACGGAGCGAACCTCCTGGTCGGCCTCCCTCCCCGGAGCCGCCTCCCGCCTGGCTCTCAGGTATGACGGCGCCGCGAGGCCCGACGCCCCCGAGGCCCGGTGCCACAGCGTCGCGTCGAACGCGCGTGCGTCGGCCCGGCTTGGCAGAGTTAGGCAATTGAGATTTACTAATGGCATGGCGAGACCCCGCGAACACTCGGACGACGACTTGCTGGACCGCATCTCCGCGGCACTGGCCGACACCTCCGGAGCCTGGACCCTGGCCGAGGCCGCCCGCGCTGCCGGAGTGCACCCGGCCACCCTGGTCAAGCGGTTCGGCTCCCGGCACGCCGTCCTGGTCGCGCTCAGCACGAGATGGAGCGCGGCCATCCCGCAGGCTCCGCTCACCGGAGACCGCCTCGGCGAACTCCGCTCGTGGGTCGACGGGGTGGCCCGTCCGCCACGGGACCGGTCGCGGGGCGTCGTCGGCGTCACGATGCTGCTCGAAGACCTCAAGGACGACGAACTCAGCCGACTGCTCGGTGAAGGGTGGGAACGCCAGATCACCTACCTGGCCGCACTCGTCGGCGGCGCACGCGAGGACGGCCATCTCACCCGGTCACCCGAGCCCAGGACGGCCGCCGCGCTCCTCCTCGACGTCGTCAACGGCTCCTACCTCCGGGCGGCCGCCTCGACACCGCCGACCATCACGGTCTCCCCTCAGGCACTGCTCAACGCACTCATGGAGAGCTGGACATGACCACCACGCGCGACTGGCGGGGACACGTGTTCATCGCCACCAGCCTCGACGGCTTCATCGCCCGCCCCGACGGGGACATCGGATGGCTCACCGACCCCCCGGAGAACCCCGGCCACGCACCCGGCCACGACGGGCCGAACCCGCCCCCCGACTACGAGAGGCTCATGGCCTCCGTGGACCACCTCGTCATGGGACGCGGCACCTACGAGAAGGTCCTGACCTTCGACACCTGGCCCTACGCGAAGCCGGTCATCGTCCTGAGCCGCACCCTCCCGGCGACCGGGGACGAGCGGATCACGGTGACGAGGGACATCCCCGAGACCCTGCGGCTGCTCGCCCGGCGCGACGCGCGAGGCGTCTACATCGACGGCGGCAAGGTCGTCCAGGGCTTCCTCGCACACGACCTCGTCGACGAGATCACCCTCACCCGGGTCCCCGTCCTGCTGGGCCACGGCCTCCCGCTCTTCGGCCCCCTCGCCCAGGACATCCGGCTCACCCACACCGGAACCCTGACCACGGACTCCGGCATGACCAGCAGCCACTACACCGTCCAGCGCTGACGCCCCGGCCGCCTCGCCCCGGCCGCCGAAGCGTCGGTGGGCCCGCTCCGCAGCCCGGCCTCCCCGGGCGGTGGCGTCGTCGCCTACAGTGAGAGCTTCTTGCGGACGGGACCGGTGACGGCACGAGCGGGGAGGGGGCCGGAGTGGAGCGACGCGTGCGTCGGACCGCGGCGGCCGCGCTGTCCTGCGCGTTCCTCGCGGGCTGGGCCGTCTGCCAGGTCCTCCTCGGCACGGCGACGGGCGCGGCGCGGCCGGCCCCCGACGCGCCGCCCGCCGTCGCGGCCCCGGTCGCGCCCGCCCCCGCCGCCGTACGGCTCGGCCCGGCGGGCGCGGAGGTCCGGCGCACCGCGGACCGCCCCGACGTCGATGCCGTCCGGCGGCCGACCGCCGCCGCGGAGCCCGGCGTCCGGCTGCCCGTGCTCCCGCCGGCCACGCTCCCGGCCGCCCGCACGGACGCCCCCCGGCCCCGCCCCGGGATGTACGCCTCGGGGCCGCGCCAGGAACGGGCACCGCCGTCCGGCCACTACGACCCCCGCCACACCCGCGGTCCCCCCTCCACCCGGTCCAGCTGACGTCCCACCGCGCCCGCCGACCCGGGTGCCGCGGCCTGCCCGCGGCCCGGACGGGAGGCCTCCGGCCACCGTGCCCGGAGCGTTCCCGGCGGCGCGCCGTCCCCTCGCGTCCGCCCGTCCCGGGTGCGGCGTCCCCCTGTGGACGCCCGGCTCCCGCGGACCGCCCGTGGAGTACCCATGCCTACTCGCCGTGCCACGTTCTGGCGCGCGCTCGTCGCGCTCGCCGTCGTCGGTGTCTCGCTCTACGTCGCCCTGACCACCCCGCCCCGCCTCGGCCTCGACCTGCGCGGCGGCACCCGGATCGTCCTGGAGACCCAGGACTCGCCCACCGTCCGCGCCGACGCGGACGCCACCGACCGGGCGCTGGAGGTGCTGCGCCGCCGGGTCGACGGCCTCGGCGTCGCCGAACCCTCGCTCGCCCGCGCCGGGGAGCAGCGCATCGTCGTCGAACTCCCCGGCGTCCAGGACCCCCGCGAGGCCGCCGGGGTCATCGGCCGCACCGCCCAGCTCACCTTCCACCCCGTCACCGCGACCGCCGACGGCCCGGCCGGACCCCCCGCGCCGGACGGCTCCCGGGTCCTCGCCGACCCCGGCCTGCCCGGCGGCCACCTGCGGCTGGGCCCGCCGGCGCTGACCGGCGACGGGGTCAAGGACGCCTCGGCCGTCCTCGACACCCGGACCGGCCTCGGCTGGAGCATCGACCTCTCCTTCCGCGGCTCGGCCGGCGACGCCTGGGCCCGGCTCACCGGGCAGGCGGCGTGCGCCGCGCCGGCCGACCCCGCCCGCCGGGTCGCCATCGTGCTCGACGACCGCGTCCTGTCCGCCCCCGGCGTCCAGGACAGCGTGCCCTGCGGGCAGGGGATCACCGGCGGTTCGACCCAGATCACCGGCGGCTTCTCGGCCGACGAGGCCCGCGACCTCGCCGCCCTGGTCAAGGGCGGCGCCCTGCCCGTCCCGGTGACGGTGATCGAGCAGAGCACCGTCGGCCCGACCCTCGGCGCCGAGGCGATCCGGGCCAGCGCCCTGGCCGCGGTCATCGGCCTGCTCTGCACCGGGGTCTTCATCATCGCGGTGTACCGCCTGCTCGGCGTGCTGGCCACCGTCGCGCTCGCCCTCTACGGACTGATCTCCTACGCCGCCGTGGTCGCGCTCGGCGCGACGCTCACCCTGCCCGGACTGGCCGGCTTCGTGCTCGCCATCGGCATGGCGGTGGACGCCAACGTGCTGGTCTTCGAACGCGCCAGGGAGGAGTACACCGCTCCCCGGGCGGCCGGCCCCGGCAAGGAACGCGACCTGCGGCGCCCGCTGCGCGTCGGCTTCGCGAAGGCGTGGAGCGCGGTGGCCGACTCCAACGTGACGACGCTGCTCGCCGCCGGGCTGCTCTTCGCGTTCGCCACCGGCCCGGTCAAGGGCTTCGGGGTGACGCTCTCGATCGGCGTGCTGGCCTCGATGTTCTCCGCCATGCTGATCACCCGGCTGCTCGCCGAGTGGGCGGTGCGCCGGCCCGCCGTCGTCCGGCGGCCCACCCTGACCGGCATGGCCACCGTCGGCCGGATCCGGACCCGGCTGACCCGCCGGCCGCCCCGGCTGATGCGCCACCGGCGGCGCTGGCTGGGCGCCTGCGCCGGCCTGCTGCTGCTCGCCCTGGCCGGAATCGGCGGGCGCGGCCTGGACTTCGGCGTCGAGTTCACCGGCGGACGGGTGGCGCAGTACACCGCCACGCAGCGGGTCGACGCGGACGCCGCCCGCGCGGCCGTGGTCGGCGCCGGATTCCCGCAGGCCACGGTGCAGACCACCGGCGACACCGGCGTGTCCGTCCGCACCAAGGAGACCGGCGACGACCAGCAGCAGCGCATCCGCGAAGCACTCACCGGCGTCACCGGCGAACTGTCCGTGGAGCGCGACGAACTGATCGGACCGAGCCTCGGCGACGAGCTGCGCGGCTACGCGCTGGCCGCGCTCGGACTCGCGGTCGCCGCCCAACTGCTCTACCTCACGATCCGCTTCCGCTGGACCCTCGCGGCCGCCGCGGTGCTCGCGATGGCGCAGGACCTGCTGATCGTCCTCGGCCTCTTCGCCTGGCTGGGCAAGCCGGTGGACAGCGTCTTCCTCGCCGCGCTGCTCACCATCGTCGGCTACTCGGTCAACGACACGGTGGTGGTCCTGGACCGGCTGCGCGAACTGCGCCGGACCGGGACGAAGACGGGCTGGGCGGACCTCGCGGACCGCGCCGTGGCGCAGACCCTCCCCCGGACGGTGAACACCGGCATGGGGGCGCTGTTCGTCCTGATGGCCCTGGCGGTCCTCGGCGGCGACTCGCTCGCCGACTTCTCGCTGGCGCTGCTGGCCGGGGTCCTGGTGGGCACGGCGTCCACGGTGTTCACCGCGATGCCGGTGGCCGTACTGCTCCAGGAGCGGTTCCCCGAGCGGCCGAGGGAAGCCCGGGAAGCACGGGAGGCACGGGAGGCACGGACGCGCGACCACAACGGCGCGGTGGTCTGAGGGGCGCCGCTCCGGTGGGGAGGCCGTGCGTATCGCGACCGGCCGCCGAGTGCGGTCGGCCGGCCGGCGGACTCCGGTGACCCCTGTTCGACGCCGGCGGGCGGCGAGCACCGGAAGGGCCTCCACCGACGGAGGCCCTTCCGCCGGGTCCGGGCCCGGGTCCGGACCCGGCGGGGGCTCAGCAGCAGTAGCCGGCCGCCTCGGCCCTGCTGAAGTCGCCTGCCGCGAACGCCCCGGCAGGGATGGTGAAGTACAGCGTCCCGGCGTCGCCCCAGCCCCATCCCAGGCCGGGGTCCTCGGCGAGCTGGAGCAGATGGACGGCGGGACCGTCCCCGTCGCGGGAGGTCACCGGCACGGTGTACGAGGTGTCGGGCCAGCCGAACGCACAGTGCCGGCCGGTGGTGTTCCCGTCGAGGCCGTCCATCTCCTGGAGGATCAGTGAGGCCGCGCCCCAGTGCCGGTCCTCGTCGTAGTCGACGTCGTCGTCCTGGACGTCCCAGCAGTCCGGGAGCATGGTCACCTCGACCGCGTGCACCGGGCGGGCCGGGTAGCGGCGGGCGGGCGCGGGGGCGGTCGCCGTGACCGCCCGCCCGGGATCGGCGGGTATCACCCGCCACGCGTCGGGACTGCGGGAGTCCAGCTCGCGGTACTCCTCGTACGGCACCTCGGGGTCGAGGTAGAAGAAGTTCAACAGACCCGGCCGGACGGGCAGTTGGTCCCCGAGCCACCCGGCGAGCGCATCGGTGTCGAGCACGGCGTGCAGGGACAGCGGGACGCCTGCCAACTCGGGCCAGGGGGTGCCCGGTTCGAGCAGAGCCGGCCCGCCGAGCCGCGACCGGCCCGCGGCGCGGGACCCCTCCCCGGCCGCGACCAGCCGAAAGCCCCGCCGGGCCATCGAAGCGAACTGCCGCCCGGCCCCGGGGCCGAGCCGCTGTTCGCACACCCGGCGCATCACGGCCGCATCCTCGAACTCCATGGACGCATCCTCGCACCGCCCGCCGACAGCGGGCGCCGCGGCCCCAGGGCCCACCGCCGACCACAGCGCCCACCGCCGACCACAGCGCCCACCGCCGACCACGGCGCCACCTTCCCGCGGACGGACGAGCACGGCAGAATCCCGGGCGTGAGCGATTCTCTGAGCGATTCTCTGAGCGAGGCGTGGGACTTCCAGGCCGAAGCGGCAGCGGAACAGGACGACCTCTGCCGGCTTCCCGGCCGGTCGTGGGTTCCACCCATCCTGAGTGACCTGATCCTCGCCGCGAGGCACACCTCGCTCAGCCGCTACTACCCGTTCACGAGTCATGCGACGCTCCGGTTCGGCACAGGCCCCCGGTGGTGGCTCGGCGACGGAGAGGTCCTCACCGTCGCCATCGCGCTCGTCCCCGAAGGGCGCTATCTCGTCCACACCCGGACATCGCACGACGGGCTGCCCCTGGCGGAACTCGAAACCGCCAGTGCCGGCGAAGCGGCTGCCAAGGCGGAGCAACTGGTGAACGCCGTCGGCTGAGTTCAGCCCCCGGATCGCCGATCCGCCGCACTGCCCGTAGCGCTGTGGTGGTGGTGCCATCCGCTGTCGTCCCGGGCACGCCAGCGGCCGGCCGTGGCGCGTCGCAGAGGGCTCCCCGTCGTCG
Source organism: Kitasatospora sp. NPDC056783 (assembly GCF_042789895.1). Classification (NCBI taxonomy): domain Bacteria; kingdom Bacillati; phylum Actinomycetota; class Actinomycetes; order Kitasatosporales; family Streptomycetaceae; genus Kitasatospora; species Kitasatospora sp. NPDC056783. The sequence continues at coordinate 4,556 of NZ_JBHUAF010000049.1, read as the reverse complement.
TCGGCCGGGAGACGCGAGGGGCACCATGGTCCGATGCTGGAGTTGCTGCCGTCGCCCGCCCACCCGTCCTGCGCGGGGGCTGACGACCTGACGGTGCCGGGGCTGGGCCTGTGGCTGCGCCGACACCCGGGGGCCGCCGACCGGTGGTCACAGCTGACCCTGCTGGCTGCGCCCACCGGGTGGGAGCGGTGCTGCGCGGGCACGTTCGCGTGCGCGGAGGGCGGGGACGGGCTCGTGGGCATCCTGCGTTAGTGCCGTGGCCGAGCGGGTTCACCGGGTCGGCGCCGACGGGCCCGGGGCCGGTCGGAGGTCGCGGGACGTTCGACCCGGGCGCCGCACGCGTAGCTGCGCCGGCGCAACGTCACCGCCCGCCACCCCGACGTTCTCGCCACCCGACGGGCGCCTGAGCGCGGAGCATCACATTTTCGTGCCACGGGCGATCCGGTACAGCACGTTCCGACGCAGCGGCCCTTCGGGTGCGGTGGGGTCGTCGAAGTCGTCAGCGGGATCCCGGGTCATGCCGATCCGGCGCATGACCGCCTGGGAGCGGAGGTTGGTGGCTGTCGTCACCGCCAGGATCTCGGGGAGCCCAAGGGTCTCGAAGCCGAAGGCCAGGCCCGCCACGGCGGCCTCGGTGGCGTAGCCGTGGCCCCAGGCTGAACGAGCGAGCCTCCAACCGATCTCCACCCCCGTGAACGGCAGGCCTTCATCCACCTGGTCCAGGCCCGCGAAGCCGACGAACTCGCCGGTAGCCAGTACTTCGACCGCCCACCACCCGTAGCCCCGCTCGTCGAACTCCGTCCGGAACCGTGCCACGCGGGCATCGCTCTGTTCACGGGTCATCAGGTCGCCCAGGTGCTCCCGGACCTCGGGATCGGCGTTCATCGCCGCCCACGGTTCAAGGTCGGAGTCCTGCCATCGACGGAGGACGAGTCGGTCGGTACGCAATTCAGTCATGTCGCCAAGCCAACGGTGGATCGCGGTCCCGAGGCAATCCATTTTTCTCGGGACCGACCCCGGTGAGCCGGTCCCCGCCGGTAGTCGGTAGTCGGTAGTCGGTGTGCAGGGTCCGGCTCAGGCCTCGCTCTGCGACCTGGCCCGATAGGTGCGCTTCTTGGCGAGGGCGCCGCAGGTCTTCATCGAGCACCAACGGCGGGCGCCCGCGCGGGAGGTGTCGACGAACGGTGTGCCGCACGCGGGGTTTCCGCAGATGCGGACGCGTGTGCGGTGTTCCGACCGGCAGAGCTCGATCAGGTCCCGCGCGACCATGGAGAGCACCGCCGTGACCCCGTCGCCGTGCCAGCGCACGGAGGCCGCGTCGGCCGAGAGTTCGGGTACCGAGGTGGGCTCGGCGGCGGCGCTGTTGATCAGCGCGATGTCCTCGGGGGCGGGTGGGGTCTCGTCCGCCAGGGCCCGGCCCGTGCGCTGGATCGCCTCGCGCAGCCGTCTGGCGTGGTCCAGGTCGGCTTCGGTGCAGGCCGGCGCCACCGTGGTGCAGCCGCTCTCCACGCTCCAGCGGCCCAGGTCCTCCGGCCGGGACAGCCGTTCGAACGGCGTGTCGGTGCCGCGATCGGCCAGGGTGCCGGCCAGGGCGAAGCACAGTCGCGCGTCGTCGAAGCGGAAGTCGGCCTTGGCGCGCTGGCGCCCTCCGCGCCGACCACCCTCGTCATCCATGTCCACCACTTTATGCGGTTGACATTGCGCCGGGCAAGCGCTTGGCTTCAGGTCCACCACTTGAACCGGTGGACGTTGAATCGCCCCTTCACCGCATCACGAGTCACGAGGAGGTCGCGTCCATGCGCGCCGCCGTCATCGAGGAACTCCACAAGCCGCTCGTCATCCGCGACGTGCCCGACCCCGCGTGCCCGCCGGACGGCGCGATCCTGCGCGTCGGCGCCAACGGGATCTGCCGCACCGACTGGGCCCTGTGGGCCGGGAACTTCTGGACGGGCGGGCCGAGCGTCGAGCCCCCCTTCGTCCTCGGCCACGAGTTCGCCGGCACCGTCGTGGAAGTCGGCCGGGACGTACGGGACTGGCGGGAGGGCGACCGCGTCATCTTCCCGATGAACCCCGGCGAGGGCTCCTGCGAGATGTGCCGCAGCGGCAACCAGCAGGTGTGCGAGCACGTGGACTCGCTCGTGCCCGGGGTCTCCTACTGGGGAGCCTTCGCCGAGTACGTCATGGTCCGCTTCGCCGACGTCAACCTGGTCCGGGTGCCGGAGGCCGTCGGCTTCGTCGACGTCGCCGCCCTCGCCTGCCGCTACATGACCGCCTTCCACGGCGTCGTCGACCAGGCGAAGGTCCGCGGCGGGGAATGGGTCGCGGTGTACGGCGCCGGCGGCGGCATGGGCCTGTCGACGGTGGAGATCGCCGCGGCGACGGGAGCCAACGTCATCGCCGTCGACATCACGGACGAGAAACTGGACGCCGCGCGGGCCCTGGGCGCGGTCCACACCGTCAACGCGGCGAAGGACGAGCCCACGGAGGCGGTGAAGACCCTCACCGGGGGCGGAGCGCACGTGTCGGTCGACTCCGTGGGGATCGCCGAGGCCTGCCGCAACTCCGTCCTGTCCCTGCGCACGCGGGGCCGCCACCTCCAACTCGGGCACACCACCGCCGCGGAGAAGGGGGACGTCGCGCTGCCGATCGACGTCATGATGGTCAAGGAGCTGGAGTTCCTGAGCGCCTTCGGCATGCAGGGCCAGCGGTTCGGCACGATGCTGAACATGATCGCCGCCGGGCGCCTCGCCCCCGGCCGGATCGTGACCCGCACCGTGGGCCTCCACGAGGCGAGCGGGGTCCTGGAGTCCCTGGAGACGTACGGACCGACCGGCGTGGTCGTCATCGACGAGTTCCAGGCCTGAGCCGTCCCCCTCGGACCCTCCCTCGGACCCTCCCTCGGGTCCTTCCTCAGCGCCGCCCGCGGTGGCGCCCCCCCCACGCGAAGAAAGCAGGCACGACCATGCCCGTTTCCCGTCTGCTGATGGACCGGGAACTGAGCCGGGCACTCGCCGGCGTCCCCATGACGCCCAACGGTGCGTTCGACCTCACCGACATCCCCGCGACGCGCGTGGCGTTCCGCGCGCAGGCCGAGTCGATCGCCGCGAGCGAGCCCGACGAACCGTCGGTCATCACCCGGGAGTACCGCGTCGGCCGCGCCGACGGCCCCGACGTGCCGGTCCGCCTGCTGCGCCCCGCGACCGCGCCGGGACCGCTGCCCGTGATGCTCTGGTTCCACGGCGGCGGCCAGGTGCTCGGCTTCGCCGCCCAGGACGACCCCTGGCTCAAGCGGCTGTGCTCGCGACTCGGCTGCGCCGTCGCCGTGGTCGACTACCGGCTCGCCCCGGAGACACCCGCTCCCGGCGCCGCCGAGGACGGTTTCACCGCCTACCAGTGGCTCGTCCGCGAAGCGGAGGCCCTGGGCCTGGACGGTGCCCGGATCGGCGTCGCGGGCCAGAGCGGCGGCGGAGGCATCGCGGCGGCCACCGTTCTGCTGGTCCGTGACCGCGGCGGCGCGGCGCCCCTGTTCCAGTCGCTGACGTACCCCATGCTGGACGACCGCAACGCGACCGCGTCGAGCCACGAGATCACCGACATCGGCATCTGGGACCGCTCCACGAACCTCCTGGCCTGGCAGGCGGTCCTGGGGGAGCGCAGCGGAACCGACGACGTCTGCCCGTACTCGGCGCCCTCCCGCGCGCGGGACCTCGGCGCGCTGCCGCCGACCTTCATCGCGGTCGGTGAACTCGACTGCTTCCGCGACGAGGACCTCGACTACGCCGCACGCCTGCGCGCCCACGGCGTCCCGGTCGAACTGCACCTCTATCCGGGCGCCTACCACGCCTTCGACCTGTTCGCCCCCGAGTCGAGACTCGCGGCCACCTTCCGGCAGACCTGGTTCGACTACCTCGCCCGCCGGTTCCAGGACACGTCCACCGGGTGACGCACGCACCTCTCCGGTTCGGACGCCGCGAACCGGCGCGGGAACCGGTGGCACTCCTCGGACCCGGCCGTGACCCGAGGCCGGAACACCAGGTGCCCGTGGGCGGGTGTCCGCCACGAGGTTTCGCGGGTCCCGAAGGAATTTCCGAGTCCGCCTGCAACCTTCGCGTGCCTCACACGTCAGATAGATGAGCGGCCGGAGACCGGAACCGGCCGCCGACGCATCACTCGGTCACCAGATGTACGTCGTAGCGCCCGGACGCGGCCCCGCCCGCGCGCCGGAGCGGTCATCAAGGGGGAAGTCACATGCGAAAGAACAACCGTGCCGTGAACCGGGCCCGTCGCCTCGCCCCGGCGGTCGCGCTCACCGCGGCACTGGTCGCGGGCGGCGCCGCGACAGCCGCCCCGGCCTTCGCCGCCATCGGCTCCCACTCCGTCTCCGCTGTCGGTGTGTTCGCCAACGATGTCGCGTCGGGCAAGGGGGCGTCCACCGTGAACGGGATCGGCGTCTTCGGCAACTGAGCCACGCCGGGTAAGGGGTCGCCCACCGCGAACCGGTGAGCGCCTCGGACGGATCGACGGTCGTGGCCGGGGGGGGGGCGGTTGCCCCCGCC
>NZ_JBHUAF010000048.1:0-33293 GCF_042789895.1 Kitasatospora sp. NPDC056783 | reverse complement strand
GGCCGGGCACCCGGCCCGGCCGTCACGCTCGGCCCGGCACAGCACCGGAGGCAGACGCGGTCGACCCTCGGGCCGAGCTCTCCTTCGCCCGCCGCCAGTCGGCCATGGTGCTGTACGAGAGAGGGTGACGTGCTGGTACGCGATCTCGCCAGGCATCTTGGCGAAGCCGACCGGTCGGCCGGTACGGATCCTGCGGGCCGTCTACGCCGTCCTGGCCTCTGCGTCAGGCCCCGCGGGAGGGCCCCTGGCCTGCCAACCGTCAGGTCGCTCGGCTACCAGTGCCGATCGCGCCATTCCGCGTCGGGGATGCGGCCTTCCGAAACGTCAACGCAACGCTCCGCCCAAGACGGGGCGACGAGCACCGGCCGGCTCAGGACGACGTCACCGGCGCGCTGCGCGCGAAGGACCACTCCCAGCGCCTGCGAGCCGGGATCGCCGAACTGACCGTAGGTCAGGTCGTACCCGCGGGTGGACGTGTACCCGGCGAAGTCGGCTTCGAGTTCGGACGGCACGCGGCCGACCAACGACAGTGCCTCCAGCGTGACCTGCGGGCCGCGCAGCGCGTTGACGGCTACGCACACCAGGCGTTCGGCATCGTAGTAGGCCGTGAGGGCAGGATGGTTCGACGACTGCGGGAGGAAGAAGTCGTCACTCAGCACCCGGCCGTAGTGACTCGTGCTCCTCGAGGAAGGCTCCAGGAAACCGTCGAGTGCCTCCAGCACGTCCTCGTAGCCCATGCCGAACCGCAGCGGGCCGACGCTCACACGCGGATCCAGCCTCCATCGGAGCCGGTCGTCCTCCTCGGCGACCGTCCACCAGGTGTCAACCACTCTCGGCACTCCCCTTCCTCGGCACTCCCCTCCTCGGGCCTTCACACGATGCCGGAGCCAGCGGCCCGCCTCCGCCGGCCACCGGACCGAGCTGCCACACGTTACCCGCCCCCACCGACAGGTGCCCCGGGCGGAGACGTCACCGTGTCGGAGTCCTCATGGCGCGACTCGCCGTCGGGCGTCCGACGCTTCCGCACGCGCCTGCTCGGCCACCCGCTCGGCCGGGCACGCGGAGCGGGACCACTCCTCCGCCCCGGAAGTCCGCCGCCTGGCGTCCGGGTCCGGGTCAGGCAGGAGGGCCGACGGGTTCCGGACGGTCGGAGGGCCCCGGACCCGGGGTTTCCGCCCGGGGTTCCGCCCGGGGTTCCCGGGGTTCCGCCCGGGGCGGGCAGGCGGGATGATGGCCGGTGTGATCATCGCAGCTGCGCAGTTCGCCCCGGCCGCCGGGGATGTCGAGGCCAACGTCCGGACGGTGTCCGGCCTGATCCGCCGAGCCGGTGCCGAGGGGGCCCGCGTCGTCGTCCTTCCCGAGCTGGCCCTCACCGGCTACGAACCGACCCTCATCCGCGCCACCCCGGCCGTCCTCCTCACCGAGTCGGACGCCCGGCTCGATCCGCTGCGGGAGGCCTGCCGGGCGGCGGGGGCGGCCGCCGTCGTCAACGCACCGGTGCTCGGGCCGGGGGCTCAGGGCCGGCCGGGGATCACCTCGCTGGTCGTCGGTCCGGACGGCGAACTCCTTGCCCGCTACGACAAGCGGCACCTGTACGGCGTCGAGGCCGAGGTCTTCGCCCCGGGCGGCGCCGACGGGCGCTTCACCCTGGACGGCGTCCGGTTCGCGCTCGCCACCTGCTACGACAACCGCTTCCCCGACCTCGCCGAGCGGGCCGCCGCGGACGGCTGCGCCGTCTATCTGGCGAGCTCGGCGCTGGACGCCGACAACGACTCGTTCGAGAAGGTGTACCCGGTACGGGCCAGGGAGTTCGGGCTGTCCGTGGTCCTGGCGAACCTCCTCGGCCCGAGCGAGGCGGGCCTGTGCGTGGGCCGCAGCGGCGCGTGGGGCCCGGACGGCGAGCGGATCGCCGACGCGGGCCCCGACCGGGAGGGGTTCGCCCTCGCCGAGGTGCACTGACGGGCCGAGGCCACCCAGTCGCAAAGCCGGACGCGCGTCTTCGTCGCGTCAAGGCCCGAAGGATGTGCCCCGGAGTCGATGGAACACTGACCACTAACTCGCTGTACGCGGCTGTACGCGGCCACCCCGCGAGGGTTCACCACCTCCCGACCAGGCGGCGACGACGTCGCGTCGGCGCTCAGCCGGCTTGTACGCCGACGTGGTCGAGGCTCTCCCCGTCACCGGGTGAGGGGACGGGGAGAATGGTCCTGCCAGTCGGGGCGTGCTTCCGGGGCCGCCCTTTGGGACGGCGCGCGGGCGTCTCCGCCCCCAGCCGGGCGAGCTCCTCCGCGCTCCAGCCGGCCGCCTCGGCGGCTGCGTAGGCGATTCCGTACGGGGCCTCGGTGTCGGCCAGCTGATCCTTGAGACGCTGTCGCTCCGTCATGACGGCTGCGAGCGAGACAATGGCCTTCTCACGGTCGTCCTGAATCTCGCGCATTCGCCTCAGGAACTCGTCTTCTCTCGTCATGCTGCGGATCGTAGAGCCATCACTTCGAGTGGTTTCGAAGCCTCCCGCAGAGATCACCCGTGCCGGTGATTTTCAGCTGCCACTCCGGCGTATCAGCCGACAGTCGGTTCGATCGCACAGCAGTGTGACGCAGCAGGAAATCACGACGAGGGCCGCCTTCGTTCCGGTCCCCGGAACGCCGATCCGCGGAGCCGAGGAGGATCGACGGTGAGTGGTACGGAGGGCGCGCGACGGCGGGAGCGGCAGATGCGGTCGCCGCGGTCGAACCGGGTGAACCTCGCGTACAACGACGCCGAGCTGACGATCGTGCGCGAGGCGGCGAAACGTGACGGCATGGTGGTGTCCGCGTGGGTGGCTCGGAAGGCGTTGGAGGTCGCCAAGGATCAGCTCGTGCCGGTGTCCGCGGACGCCCGGGACGTGCTGGCGGAGCTCGTCAGATCGCGCGGGGAACTGGTGCGGGTCTGCGAGGGGCTGGGGTCGGTCGGCCCCTCGGACGCACAGCCCGCCACTCGTCTCGTCCAGGAGGCCGTGCAGCGGGTCGACCGGGCGACGATGCAGTTGATGCGGGAGCGGGCGTCGCGCTGGTGATCCCCAAGAGGGCGAAGGACGGAAGTGACACCGCCGGACTGCTGCACTACCTGTACGGCCCCGGAAAGCGGGACGAGCACGAGGACCCGCGTCTGATCGCCGCCTGGGCGCCGTGGGTGCCCGACCCCGCGCGGTCGCCGGACACGACGGTCGGGGATCTCGCGCTGCTCCTGGACGCTCCGGTGCACGCTGCCCGGGGCAGCACGCCGGCCGAACACGTCTACCATGTCGCGGTGCGCGTGGCGCCCGAGGATCCGCTTCTGACGGACGAGCAGTGGGCCGAGGTCGCCCGGTCGATGATGAGCGCCGCCGGCATCGCTCCGCGGGGCGAGAGATGGGGCTGCCGCTGGGTGGCGGTCCGGCACGCGGACGACCACGTCCACATCGTCGCGACGAAGATCCGCCAGGACGGTATCCAACCGGATCTGCGCCAGGACATCGTGCGGATGCAGCAGCTCGCCCGGCGGTTGGAGGAGCGGTGGGGACTGCGCCGGCTGACGTCAGGGGATCGGACCGCGCGGCGGTGGCCGACGACCGGCGAGACTCGAAAGGCCGCACGCCGTCACCTGCCGGTGAGCGCGCGCGAGCAGCTCCAGTGGACCGTCCGCACGGCCGCGGCGGCCGCGGCGAGCGAGGACGAGTTCTTCGCCCGTCTCCACTCCTGCGGCCTGCGGGTGGCGCAGCGTCGCGGCCCAGGCGACGGCGCCGCGACGGGCTACTCGGTCGCGCTGCCCGGCGACCGGGACCGGGCCGACCGGGCGGTGTGGTTCGCGGGCTCGGGCCTGGCCTACGACCTGTCGCTCCCCCGGGTCCGCGAGCGCTGGCAGGTCCCGATCCCGGAGCCGGAGGTGGCGCCGCACGCGTTCTGGCAGACGCTCGCGCACCACCTCGGCGCGGTGTCGGGTTCGCTCGGCCGGGGCGGACGGCGGGCAGGGGCCGGCGACGTCGCCGCGCTCGGCGACCTTCTCGTGGTGGCGTCCGACGCCGCGCCTCCCCTGGCCGGACCGAGTCTGCGCGCCTCGGCGGCGGAGTTCGAGCGGGCCGCCAGGGCTCCTGGCCGGCGCGACCTGGACGGTGAGGCGCGGATGCTGCTTCGTTCCTCGGCCCGGATCCTCGTGTCGTCGGCCAGGTCGTCCGGCCACAACGACGCGGCCGCCTTTCTGGGGTTCCTGCTGGCGCTGGTCACCGCCGTCACGGCTGCGCGGCTCTGGCACGAGGAACAGGGCCATCACCTCCAGGCCGACGCGGCCGGTAGAGCCGGCCGGTCGTTGCAGGAGGCCGTGGAGATGAGCATCGGGGCATCCGCGGGTACCGGAGCCCGGTCGCGCACGAGGCGGGCGGGACCGGCCGACGTCGGCCCCGGCCGGCCGTCACGGCTGACCGACGCGGTGACGAGGGCCCTTCCCGACCAGGCCTCGGTGGTCCTGGTGGATTCCGTCTGGCCGGTCCTGCGCGGACGCCTGCTGGCCTTGGAGCGGCAGGGCTTCGACCCCGCCGCGGTCCTCGCGGCGGTCGCGGCGCGGCGTGAGCTCCGCTCCGCGGCGTCCATCGCGCAGGTTCTCGTCTGGAGGCTGGACGGGTGGGCCCGTACGCACGGGGCAGCGCCGGACACGCGAGCGGTGGCAGCTGCTCCACTGTTCACCTCCACGCCTCCACCGGGGGCCAGGAAGACCTCCGGTCCCGCGGCCGGTGCGAAGCGTTCCCCCATCAACGAACCGGAAGGGCCCAAACGGGGCCTGTGACCGACAGGAGTTCGCGATGACCACGCCCTACCCGGGAGAACCGTTCGCCGACGCGGTCGGCGAGGCGGTGCAGACGTCGACGGCCGCGGTGCGTCTGGTGCTGGCCGTCGCGGACGCGGTGCGCCGCGCGGCGCAGCTCAGATCGGGGCGGGAGCACCCGCTGCCGCCGGCCGACCCGGCCGTTTCCGAGGCGGCCGGGGATCTCAAGGCCCTGCTCGCCCCTGACGTGGCCTGGATGCTGATGTCCGGTCCGGACTGGCCGGTGATGGCGCGGCAGCTGGTCGCCTTGCGGCGGTCCGGTGTGGACCTGGAGGAGTTCCTGCCCCGGCTGGGGGACATCGCGGTGTCGGTGCGGAATGCCGTCCTGGCCGGCTCGGCGCGGCTCACGGACGAGCGGACGCGGGAGTGGGCGGAGCTGCTCCGTGCGGGCATGCCGGCGGGTCCGGTGCGCGAGGCGATCCTCGCCTCTCCCCTGTGGCCGGAGATCGCCGCGACGATGCGGGAGCTCCTGGAGCGGGGCGTCGACGTCCGGCGGCTGCTGGCGGCCGCGTACGCGGAGGGGGTCGGTGTCGATCAGGCGGTCGGCCGGGGGTCTGACGCCGCTCGGCGGTCGGCGGGCGGGCCGAGCCGGGATTCCCTTCGCTCCTACGGTCCGCTGACGGTGGGGCTGGATCTGCCGAGGGACCTCGACCTGGGGGACCGCCGGAGGGCATTGGCGCAGCTGGGCGTGAGCCGGGTGGAGAACGACCGTTTCGTCCGCTGGGTCCAGGAGGCGTTGCCCGGACGGGAGCGCGAGGCGGCGCTGCTGGTGACCTCCCGCCAGTGGCCGCTGCTGGCCGCCCGGATGGCGCGGATGCAGGACGACGGCGAGCCGGTCCGGGATCACCTGGCGCGGCTGACGCGTGATCGCGGCTGGGAGTCCGGCCCCGCCTCCTCCCTCGTTCCCCGTCTGGTCCGGGCCGCCACCGAGGCGCTGCGCAGGCCGGCGTACGACGCGGTCACGTCGGCCGCGGTGGTGACCGAGGCGGCCAGGGCCACCTCGGCGGCGGGGCCGCCCCCGTCTCGGACGCGCGGCGCAGCGCCCGGCGGCCCCCGGCCCGCCGCTCACCGGGCCCCCGTCCCGAACCCCAGCGCGGGACGGTCGCGGTAGCGGCACCACTCCCATCGGCCCGGCCGGTGGACGGGGCGCCCGACATGGCTGCCCCCGTCGCTGAGGCTGGGCGATGATCTCCTCGTGGACGACCTCCTGAAGTTCCTTCACGCCCGCTACGAGGCGGACAACCATGCCCTGTGCCGAGGTGGCCTATCGGTTCGGGGCTGACGCCTTGCTTGACAGCCACCTGCCGATGCTCGACCTCGTCGACATCCCGGCCCGGGACTATGAGGCGATGGATCCGTCCGACGCACGCTACGTCGGGCTCGGCCATGCCCTGCGCGTTCTCACGCAGTCGTACGCCGAGCACCCCGGCTGCGGGGAGGAGTGGCGACCCTAGAACCTGGTCCGATGGATGGCGGTGTCTCGTCCGTCCAGGGTGAGCGGACGTTGATGACACTGGTAGTCGCTAGCCTCTCCACGTGACTCAGACAAGTGATCGACAGTTCCCTGCCGCACTCGCCGCCGCGCTGTCGGTCCCGTTCGACTACGCCGACGGCAAAGGGATCGACTTCGAGCCCTTCCCGGCATTCCTGCCCGCCGAGGACACCAACGACTGGCTCCGGGCCTGGACTGGCAACACGGAGTTGAGCGGTGACGACTTCCGCGTGTTCGGCCAAGACGGCACGGGTGGACATGCGACGTTCTGGCTGATCCGGCCAGGCCGCCCACTCATCGACCAGCCCATCGTCTTCCTCGGCTCCGAAGGTGAGACCGCTGTACTGGCGCGGGACCTGGGCGACTTCCTGTGGCTGCTCGCTGGAGGCGTCGGCCCCTGGGAAGCGGCCACCACGTACGAGCCCGACTGGAGCCCCCGTCCCAACCGGCAACTGGCGGCCGTCGCCGAGCGATTCGCCCCCGGCCGACAGCAGCCGGCCACTGCCGTCATCGAGCAGGCAGCCCAGGAGTTCCCCAACTTCGACGACATCATCATGGAGCTGTGCCGCTGACTCCGACCGGCGCTCCGCCGTCGCGGAGCGCGTTTGAGACCTGTCGTGGGACGATCCTTCGGTGACTCGACGCGTGAACCGTGACCGCTCCCTTGAGGAGCTTGAGCATGATCGTTGGCCGGCCCCGACAGGCGATGTCACCCGCCTTGTGGCAACCGTGCATGCGCTGCGGCGAAGGTCGATCGGCGAACTGACCGTCGAGGAGCTGCGTCTGCTGATCAGGCAGGACGTGGGCGTTACCCATGTCCTGCCGGTGGCGCTGGAGGTGCTCCGAGGCGACCCGATGGCGGAGGGCGACATGTATGAGGGTGATCTGCTGGCCGCCGTACTCGCCGTGAGTCCGGAGATCTGGAGCGAGTCGCCCGAACTCGGGCTCGAGCTTCGTCTGATCGTCTCGGAGCTGCGTGGTCTCACGCCGTTGTTGAGGCGAGATGTAGAGCGCTTCCTGGCTCTGTAGGTCGGTGGGGCCCTCTTCAGGTGTCGAGTGTGTGTGGCGAGCTGTGCCATCTCCTGCTGGCGTTGCCAGGTCGTGGGTAGCGCTCTGGGCCCTCGGTCGCGTTCCGGCCGGTCGAGGTGGTCCAGAGCGAAGCGGACGTGTTCGAAGGTGACGCCCGACTCCCGGGCCCACCCTGAGTAGCGCTGCCGACCCGTGAACCAGCGCGTCTCCCGCACCGGCAGTCTCGCCGGCACGTCATCGACCGACACCTGATCCAACGAGGTCTCCACGATGGCACCACTGCCGCTGCGACGGCGCACCGTCACATTCGAGGCCGACGACACGGAGGGACCTTCGGTGATCAAGACATCAGACCGGTCACTCATGGCGTGGCCGTCCCCCTCCGGCCGAACCTGGACGGTGTGAACCGGCTTCAGATCACCCGCGATGGGTGAAGAATCAGGGAATCGGTAGGTGCTGCTGTCGAACCGCCTACTCGGTGCCCCACTGGCCTTGCGCATGCGCAACGTGGGCGCAGAGTCAGCGGGAATGCGCAAAGCGCAGTGGGAACCTACAGACCCTTCCTACGGTCGCGTGGCGCCCGCGAAGTCGGCGGCGGGCATGTCCGCGACGGGGGCCTTCTTGACGAGATCGCCGGTCTTCGGCGCGGAGATCATCAGTCCGTCACCGATGTAGAGAGCCACGTGGTAGACGTGGCCGCTGTCGCTGCGGCGCCAGAACAGCAGGTCGCCGGCTCGGAGGTCGGCGTGGGCGACGGGGCGGTCGGCCGTGGCGGAGTACTGCTCGGCGGCGGTGCGGGGAAGACGGCGGGCGGGCCAGTAGGCGTACTGGACGAGCGCCGAGCAGTCCCAGCCGACCGTCTCCTCGGCCAGGCACCGCCCGTCCCGGTACCCGCCGTCCGCGTCGCAGTGGCCACGGCTCGGACCGGCCGGGGAGCCGCCGCCGTAGCTGTAGGGCACGCCCAGCTGGGTGGCGGCCCGGCGGGCGGTGTCCGGGCCGACGCCGTACCCCGTGATCTCCGAGAACGGGCCGGTGCCGTGGAAGCGGCCCAAGTTGCCCATGATGTCCGCCACATAGCGTTGGGTCTCGGCGTACGGCGGCACACCGTGGCCGGCCTCCACCGCGGCCCACCCGGCGTTGTAGCCGGCCAGTGCCAGGCGGCGGGGGTCGTCGGCGATGCCGGACGCCGCCGCCTGCCCGAGCAGACTGCACATCAGCCGCCCTTGCGCCATCACGGCGTCTCCGATGTCGAAGGGCGACGCCGTGCCGCTGTGATCGTCGTCCCTCCCCCAGGTCGCCCAAGTGCCCGGCATGAACTGCGCCGGCCCTTCCGCGCCGACCGGGCTGCGCGCGTCGGCGCGGAATCCGCTCTCCTCGAACAGCTGGGCCGCGAGCAACTCCGGTGTCAGCGCCGGGTCACGACAGTCTCCGGCGGCCCGGAGCACCCATGACCGGTACTCCTCGGGCACCCCGCCGACCGGCACGCCGCCCTTCTCGGTGGCGGCCCCCGCCGTCGCCATCAGGGCGAACACCGCGACGACCACGACGAGCAGCAGCACGAGCGGGACCGCGCACCCGACCAGAACCTTCTTCACGGAGACTCCCCTTGTGACGTGCGCCGATAGGCCCGAATGGGCGGATGGCCGTGCCTTCCGCACCACCAGGGGCGTTACGTCACGTGGCCGAATCATGACGGCCTCGCTCGTGGTCGAAAGGCCGCTCTGACAACGCGAGTTACTGGGGGAGGTTGCGCCGTGGCGCCCAATCCGGTGGTACCGGCTCAGCAGGCACCCGCCATCCCGAGGTACGGGCTCATGCCGGTTCACGGCTACGACATCGCCTCCGCCGTGGTGCTTCGGATGCTCGACGGGGACGACGGCCGGGGCCTGCGCGCCCGCGGACTCGGACCGGGAGAACCGGTGCCGTACGGCGTCCAGCCGGTGATCGTCGCCCCCAGCACCGTCTACGGGACCGTCCAGGTGGAGGCGATCGTCCGAAGGTGGCCCAGCGCTCTTGCGAAGCCCTGGCTCGTCGTGGTGGCCGACGTCCCCGCCCGCCCCGCGGCGGCTGCCCGTTACCGTCTCCGCGCCCTCGGCGGACGCCTCGCCGGAACGGCGCACCTGCCCTACCTGCCGGCGCTCCGCGCGGTCGAAAGCGCCGAAGACGCCCTGGCCGACGCCGCCGTGGCACGCGCGGCCCTCCGGCTACGTGCCCAGCTCGAAGGGAAGTGACTGATGTTCATCGCCGAAGACCCCAAGAACTCGGGGCTGATCCCCGCCGCCAAGCCGACCAAGATCCCGGGGATGGACGGGACGGTCAGCACGTTGTTCGGCTATGGCCTGTGGATCCTCCTGCTGGCAGGTGTTGTCGCCGCCGGCGTCGGGGTGTGGAAGCTCGCCATGTCCGACAAGTCCCGCCACGGCGGTGGGTCCGAACCGTTCAAGTGGATGGGCAGCGGCGTCGCGGCCGTCCTGCTCGCCGGATCGTTGATTTCCATCCTCAACGGCATCGCGGGCTGACATGAGGAAACCGAAGCGGAGCAGTCGTCTCGATCGGACCGTGGTGTGGGGATCAGTCGTCATGCTGGCTGCGGTGCTCGGGCTGACCGGGTACGCAGTTCTGATCGACGACGGCAACGACCCGACGCCGCAGTACGGGGGCGCGATGTCCACGCCGTCCCCGGTCGCACCGACAACGACCGCAAGTCCTCAGCCTGCGCCCATGTACAGCGTTCCACCGACCTGGACCGAACCGCGACGCTGGCTCGCCGTATCGCGGGGCGCCCGGAAGGCGGCGAACGGGAGGGAAATCGGCTTCCCCGACACCGCCGATGGCGCCATCGGGATGATGGCGGCCGCCTCTCTGATGGACGTCGAAGGAAGCGACACTCTGACGAACCAACACCTCGCGGTCTACAGAACCTACATGCTGCCCTCTGAGCAGTCCCCGACGGCAGAGGCGAAGGTACGCCAAGGCGCGGAGGAAACCGACGCCGGGACGCGCAGAGCCCTCGGGCTGCCGAGCCGTGGACCCCTGCCGAGCGGGGCCTTCATGCGAGCCACCATGATCGGGATCAAGACCATCCAAGTCTCCCCGGCCCTGGTGACCGCGTACGTGCTGACGGTCGTCACCGACAAGGGCGGGGAGATGGTCCCGGAGCAGAGGGTCTACACCGTGGGACTCCTCGGCGCCGTCTGGCAGGACGGCGACTGGAAGCTGTCGGGACAGGCCGTCAAAGCGGGCACGACCCAGTCCGACCAGGGGCCGGCCATCGCGGCACCGGGCGACGCCGCCTTCAACACGGCCGGCTGGACCGCGATCAGGCAAGCCTCGTGAGGTACAGGCTCGCTTCTCTCCTCCTGGTGGTGGCGGTCGTCTTCGGCGCAGGCACGGCCACCGCGCCGCAGGCGGTCGCGGACGACGGCGTCATCGGCTCGATCGTCGAGTTCGGTTGCGCCCAGAGCGCCGTCGGCCTGATCGGGCGGACCCTCGACACCGACTGGTGCAAGAGGGCCGGCGAGGCAACCGACAAAGCGGTCCACGAGGAGTGGGACAACATCTGGACCTCCGCCCTCGGCGATTGGCTCAAGGCGGCCGTCGAACTGTGCAAGCAGCTGATGGCAGTAACATTGACGATCGCCTTGAGAGGACCGTCACTGAGACTGGAGGACACCGGCCTGTGGAGCGGGGACGCCGTGCTGGCCGGCATGATGACCTGGCTCGGCCTGGTGATCTCAGTGTTCGGATTCATGTGGCAAGCCGGGCGCACGGCCATCACCGGCCAAGCCAAGCACCTGCTGCGCGCCGCCTCCGGGTGGGCGCAGAACGCGATGCTGAGCGTCTTCGGGGTATCACTGGTGGCGCTGCTGCTGGCGGCCGGCGACGCGCTGACCGAGGGCTTGGTCCAAGGCGTCTTCCACGATGACAAGACCGCCTTCGACAAGATCATCACCACCATGGTTCCCGAAGGGATCGTGAACCCGGTGATCGTGGCGGGCGGCTCCGTGGTCCTCATCCTGGTCGGCTTCATCCAGCTCGTGCTGGTCTTCCTGCGCAACAGTGCGATCCCGATCCAGTGCCTGCTGCTCCCGATCGCCGGGGCCGGACGTATCGGTGGCGACACCGCCCAGAAGTGGGTACCGAAACTGATCTCCTCGATCCTCGTCGGCATCGCCTACAAGCCCGTTCTCGCGGTCATCGTCTGCGTGGGATTCACCGAGTTCGGAAAGTCGGACGGCTTCAGCGCATGGCTGCGAGGCCTGGCCACACTGGTGCTCGGCATCCTCGCACCCGGACCGCTCACCCGGGTCTTCGCCTCCCTGAGCGAGGAGATCGGTTCGGGCATGGCCGGCTCCGGCGCCGTCGGGGCCGTGGGCGCGATCGGTGCGATGACCAGGCGCGGAAGCGGTGAGATCGCCGACAGCGGGACCACGGACGGTGGAGGAGGCCATCCGGCCACGGCCGTCGAACACGCCAAGCACGTGGAACAGACCATGTCCAAGGGCAAGGCCTACGGCGAAGCGGAGGACGGCGGCAGCGACGCCCTTGCCCAGGCCGCCCGTACCGGCGCCGGGCGGATCCCGCACCCTGCCGCGGCAGGGGACACGGCCGACGGCGGGGACGTGGTCGAAGCCGCCGGCACGGGAGGCGTTGCCGGGGTCGCTGGGACGACAGCCGGAGCGGCCCCCGTGGTCCAGGTCCTGGATGGGCTTGACCAGGCCTCCGAGCGGGGCGCGGGGGAGATCGGAAGCGGAGGACACCTGTGACCACGGCAACCACTGCGACAACACATGAGGTCCCGGACGGACTGAGGGTGCAGGGATTCCGCACACGGCGCGGCTTCGGCCTCGGCGGAATGTCACGGCCCGCCACCATCACCGCGGCGGCGGTGCTGATCGCCGACGGCATCGTCGGAGCCCGGCACCCAGGCACCTTGCTCGTCACCGTGCCGATCACCCTCGCCTTCGCCGGGCTCGCCGCCGCGCGTCGGCACGGCATGTCAGCTCTGGCCTACTACTGGGCCATCCTCGCGTGGCGGCGCGCCAACCGTTCGGGTAGTGCCTCCTACCGACAGGTTCTTCTTCCGCAGCCGTACGCCCTGGACCTTCCCGGCGTCGGTGCGAGTTCCGCGCTGATCGCCGCCCACGACCCCACCACCGGCTGCCCGGTCGGGGTGGTCCAGAACCGGTCCACCGGGGCGATGGCCGTCACCACCCTGCTCGCCCCAGGGGGGACACTCATGGCCACCACCAACGCGGTTCGCGCCGGTCTGCGCAGCTGGAGCTCGGTCCTGGACGCGATGAGCACCGACGAGCAGATCCTGGGTGCCTCCGTCACCATCCAGATCACCCCCGGTGCGGGCGAAGCGCTCGCCGACGATGTCAAGGCCCGCCGTCGACCGGACGCCCCTCGTCTGGCTCTCGACACGATCGACGAACTCGTGCGCACCACGCCACGCGCGACCGCCTCGGTGGCGCCGTGGATGACCGTCATCGTCGACCCGACCGCCGGCACGAACCCTGCGACCGACCTGGCCGAGCAGGTGGCCGAGGCCCTTCGGGTGGTCGACACGCTCGATCTGAGTGGCACCGGCACAGACATCGTTCGACGGGGCACACCCACTGACCTGCGCCGCATGGTCCGTTCCGCCTACGATCCCGCGGTGTTCGACGCCCGGGACGAGGACTTCGCCGAGTTGTCCTGGGGCGAGTGCGGCCCGGTCGCCGCCGACGACCTGCTGGAGGCCTATGCGCACGACGGCGCCGTCTCCGTGAGCTGGGTGCTCCGGGAGATGCCTCGCCGCCCGATCCCCTACAGCGTGCTGCTGCCGCTGCTGAGCCCCGGACGGTTCCAGCGTCGTGTCACCATCTCCTACCGAGTGCTCGACCCGATCGAGGGCGAGGCGGTTCTCGAGCGTGAGATCTCCAACGCCGAGCAGCGTGCCCAGGCGACCGCCCAGGTGCGGGGACGCGCGAAGTGGAGTCAGAAGGCCGACTACCAGCGTGCCGAACAGGCGGCCCACCAAGCAGCGGGCGGTGCCCAGGTCGTCGACTGGACGCTGCGGGTCACCGCCACCGCCCGCTGCGCCGCCGAACTCCCCGGCGCCCGGCAGGAGCTGGAGCGTGCGGTGAAGGCGGCGAAGGGCATCCGGATGCGGCCTGCCTACGGCGCGCAGGCATCCACCTTCGCGGCCGGTCTGCCGATCGGCTACCACCCCCTGGTGAAGTAGGGAACCCGCATGAGGCAGCCGAAGGTTCTGACACCCCGTTGGATTCCCGAGCCGGCCGACGGAGGGCCGAAGCGCGGAGGGATCCGTCGCACGACAGGCTCCCGCCGCGTGTACGCCCCGCGGCTCGGCTGGGGAGGCCTGTACAGCGGCCGGGCAGCCGTGGAGGACACCGGCACCGTCTACACCGGTCCCTCGACTCAGGCCGGCGCGATCTACCCCTTCCTCCTCGGCTCACGACTGCCGCCGCACGGGGTGCCGGTCGGCCGAGACGTGCTCACCGGGGAACTGGTGTGCATCGATCCGTCCGGCTGGACCGGCAAACTCACCACCAACCCGGGCCTGTGGGTCATGGCGCAGCCCGGCGTCGGCAAGTCGGCCCTGATCAAGAGGATCTGCCTCGTCTACGTGGCCTTCGGCCACCTGATGTGTGTCCCGGCCGACGTCAAGGGCGAGTACTCCATGCTGGTACGCGAGCTCGGCGGCAGCGTACTGCGGATCGGCGCCGGAACCGAGCGGATCAATCCCTTGGACTCCGGCCCTCTGAAGCACCGTCTGCCCACGTTGCCGACCGCCGCTCGCGGAGCCCTGTCGGATGCCCTCAACGGCCGGCGTTTGGAGACCCTCGGCGCACTGCTGGCCACCCGGGTCGGGCTCGGACGCCAGCCTGACGAGGTCGAGCGTTCCGCGCTGACCACCGCCGTGCAACTCGCCGCCGACGCCGCCCCGGGCGCCGATCCCGTGGTTCCCGATGTGATCGCCGTCCTCCGGCAGGCCCCTGCGCCACTGCGGGCCAAACTCGCCGCCGAGGGCGACACCTACCTCGGTCTGACCCGTTCGATCGTTGCCGGCCTGGACAACCTGGTCGACGGCCCGCTCAAGGGGATGTTCGACGGACCGACCACGACGCCCGTCGATCTGGCTGCACCGTCCGTCTCCGTCGACATCAGCGCTCTGCGGGCCCGTGGCAACGACGTCGTCTCCGCTGGGATGATCGCCAGTTGGGCCTACACCTACTCGTCCATCGACAGCGCCCGCAGCCTCGGCCTGCTGCGCCGCAAGCTCGTCCTGCCCATGGACGAGATGTGGCGAGCCCTCCGTGCAGGCCCGGGTCTCGTCGATGCCATGGACGCGATCAGCCGCCTCAACCGGACGACGGACGATGTCAGCATCTACGCCACGCATTCGACCCTCGACTCCGAATCCCTGCCCACCGAGGAGGACCGGGCCAAGGCGAGGGGGCTGATGGACCGGTGCGACACCTGGGTGATCGGCGGCTCGACCGACGAGGAACTGAGCCGCGTCTCCGGCAAACGGGCTCTCACCGAGCAGGAACGGATGATGATCACGTCCTGGGCGTCGGCGACCAGCACCGGTCTCGACACCACCGACCAGATCCATCCCGGCCGCGGCAAGTACCTGATCAAACTCGGAAGTCGGCCGGGCATCGCCGCGTCGATGACGCTCACCGCGACCGAACAGCGGCTCTACCACACCGACGCGGGCGGGAACGAGCCTGAGGAGACTCGTCGATGATGACCGAGAACGACCGGGCGTGGCTCGCCGGTGGCGTCCTCGTCGGCGGCTCGGTGGCCTTGTCCGCGGCCACCTGGGCCGGGGCCGCCGCAGGCGCCGTCCTCACCGGAGCCGACGTCCCGCCGCTCAGCCCGTACACCGTCCTCAGGATGGCGCGTGACTGGCACTCCGTCTGGCCGCACTCCCCCACCGCCAGCGGCATCGGCGCCGCGCTCCTCGACCTGGCCGTCGCCGCCGGCATCGTCTGGGGTCTGTGGGCGGGCCTGCGCTGGTTCCACAACGCCTCCCACCTCGCCACCCTCCACCAGGTGCGCGACCTCGCCCCCGAGCGGGCCGCCCGCACCGCCACCCGGCTCCGGGCCTCCCTGCGCGATGTCGCACCCCGCGCCGTCGCCTCGCGCGATCGTGGTGTGCTGCTCGGGGACCACCTGCCCACCGGCGTGGAACTGCGCGGCTCCGACGAGGACACCTACCTCGCCCTGATGGCGCCCCGGGCCGGCAAGTCCTCCGCGATCGCGATCCCGGTCGCCGAGGAAGCCCCGGCGGCCCTGCTGCTGACCAGCAACAAGCCGGACGTCTACGCCGCCACCCTGGCCTCCCGCCGTAGGGCGGGCGACATCTGGGGGTTCGACACCCAGGGCGTCGCCCGGATCGAGCGCGCGTGGTGGTGGGACATCGTCGCCGAGGCCGAGACGCTCGACCGTGCCGAGCGCCTGGCCTCACACTTCGTCAACCAGGTGAAGTCGGACACGGCCGACCCGTTCTGGGCCCAGGGCGCCAGCGATCTGCTGGTCGGCATGCTGCGCGCCGCCTGGTGGGACGGCGCCACCGTGCGGGACGTGCTCAGATGGCTGGCCGACCCCAAGGAGCGGGCGCCGCTGCGGATCCTGTACCAGCACGAGGAGGTCCTCGCCGAACAGGTCGACAGCTCCATCAACATCGCCGAGGAGACCCAGTCCGGCATCTACCAGAACGCCCGCACCGCCGTCAGCGCGCTGCGCGACGAGAAGGTGCTCGCCTGGATGCTCCCCGACAGGCACCGGCCCCGGTTCCGGCCGGAGGAGTTCGCGCTCAGCCGGGACACCCTCTACCTGCTCAGCAGGAAGGGCGGCGCCGCCTCCGCCGTGGTCGCCGCCCTCGCCGACTCCGTGTTCACCGCGGCGTCCGAGGCCGGCGAGCGTCACGGCGGGCGCCTGCCCGAGCCGCTGCGCGCGGTCCTCGACGAGGCGGCCAACATCTGCCGGATCGAGGACCTGCCCGACCTCTACAGCCACCTCGGCTCGCGGGGTATCACGCCGTACACGATCCTCCAGTCCTACCGGCAGGGCGTACGGGCCTGGGGGGAGGTCGGCATGGACGCCCTGTGGGGCGCGGCCACGAAGAAGGTGATCGGTGTCGGTCTGGACGACCCGCGCTTCGTCGGCGACATCGCCACCCTGGTCGGCAACCACGACATCACCCGCGAGTCCCGGTCCAGGAGCCGCGAGGGCGGCTCGACGTCCGTCAGCGAGCACCGCGAGCAGATCCTCGAAGCCGCCCAGGTCCGCGCCATGAAGCGCGGCACCGCCCTGCTGCTGTCCACGGGCATGCCCGTCGCCCAGATCGCCCTGCGTCCCTGGTACGAGGAAGCGGCCATGGCCCACCTCGGTCCGGCGATGACAGCCGAGGAGGCCGCCATCGCCAAGCGCGCCGCCGTCGCCTGGGAGCAGCGGAAGACGGCGCGCCGTGGCTGACGAAGCCTCGAACCGGGCGCTCACCGAGGACGTGGAGGACCTCAAGGCCATGCTCCGGGCCGTTCAGGCCGAACTGCGGGACCTGCGGGAAGCCGGGTCGGGCGCAGCCGGGCCGACGGGCGACGGGGACAGGACGGCTGGCGGGGGCGAGGCACCCGGCGGCACCGGAGAAGAACAGGAAGCCGACGCCGAGTGGCAGTACCCACCCTTTCTCTTCCTCCTCGAAGGTGAGCAGCGGGACGCCGAGCTGCGGCTGCTCGCTGAGTGGGTCGAGGGCGTCCTCGTCCCCGGATGCCTCGCCGAGGTGTCCGCCGAGGCCCGGTGGTGCCACCGGTGGATCGAGCACTGGGACGCCGTCGGCGTGCTGCACGCGATGTGGCTGGCCTGGCAGGAGCTCACCGATCCCGCCACTTGCGGGTACACCGGGCCCAGCGTCTGGTACCGGGATCACTACCGCCCCCATGTCGCCGCCCTGCGCGGCCCGGGCGGCCCGTTCGGCGGCTGCACCAAGGGCGAGCACCGGACCGAGCACCGGTTGCCCGGCCTGGTGCCCAGCGCTTGGTGCGCCACGGAGGACGGAGTCTGATCGCCGCTGCTATCGGGTCTTCCTGCGCGGATGGAGCGCCCCGACCTCTCTCGACAGCTCGGATGCCCGGTGCGCGGGCAACCGCGCCGGGTCCGGCCGGCGGTCCGCCGTCGCACTGTGGGCACGGGCGGCGGCGGTTCGAGGCGGGTCAGGTCGCGGCCGGTGGCCAGAACGTGGGTGGAGTCGGCGCGCTGAGTAGTGCACTCTCACGGACCAGGCCGGCCTCTCTCAGCCGAGCCAGAGCAAGGTCGAGGAGGCGGCCCGTCCTGTCCTTCCGGAGCAGGCGGTCGCGGAAGTCGGTCAGCACGCTGTGGTGGACGCCGGGGTCGTCGAGGTTGATGCCGAGCGAGTACTTGAAGTCGATGCGGCAGCGCACGACCTCGGCGGCAGCGCGATGGGACAGGCCCGGCAGGAGCTGCAGCACGCTCACCGTGGCCAACTGGACCGGCGACAACCCGGGGCGCCCGTCGCGTGGGTGCCAGTCGGCGAAGTCCTCGTCCCGCCGCAGAGTGCCGATCTGGCCCGCGAGACTGACGCACCACCATGATCACCTGCAGCTGAACACCAAGATCCCCGACAGAGCCAAGCCGAGGATCGGAAAAGGTGGGACCCCTGGTACAGGCCTCGGCAAGACGTCACGAGGCCACTGGGGCGCAAGCGAATGAGAGGTGGCAATCCGAATTCGAACACATGCGGTGCGTCACCACCATCAGGTTCCCGCCTTCCCCTCCCGCCGTCAGGCACGTGAATGGCAAAATGCCAATTCTCTTGCCACATGTGTGCCGTGCACACGCTGCCGCTAAGCTGACGGAACGACAGAGCCCCTTGGATCACGGCTTCGTGGAGGGATCGATGACTCCAGCCGTCCCACAGCAACCCCTCGCTGCGCGCAGCAGGTTCGGTGCCGACCTGCGGCATCGACGCGAGGCCGCCGGCTGGACGGCCGAAGAGGTCGGCGCCCGGATCGGGTGCAGCACTTCCAAGATCACGCGGATCGAGACCGGCAAGCGCAGCGCCACCCCAGCCGACTTCGAGGCCCTCATGGACCTCTTCGACGTCTCCGAGCCGGACCGGGACCACCTGGAGGCGCTCTTCCGTCGAGGACGGGCCCGCACGGCCATGTGGTGGGACGCCTACGCGGACGTCCTCAGCAGCAGGTACACGGAGTTCCTCTCCTACGAGCACGAGGCCGCCTCCGCGGCCGAGTACCAGATCGCGCACATACCTGCCCTGCTGCAGACCGAGGCCTACGCCCGCGCCGTCACCGAGGTCGGATTCGCGGCACTCGGCCCGGACCAGGTCGACAGCCTGGTCGAGGTCAAGCACATGAGGCAGCGTCGCCTGTATGGCGAAGTCCCCCTTCGACTGACGGCCGTCATCACCCAGGCGGCCTTGGAGTTCGAGGTGGGAGGACCAGCAGTCCAGACGGCGCAGCTCCGTCACCTCCAGGACGTCTGCCGCCTGGAGACCGTGGACCTTCGAGTCGTCCCGTTCGACCGAGGAGCCGAAGGTGCCTTGACCGGCGCGTTCACCCTGTTCCAGGGCAACGGCCAGGATGCGCCGGGCACCGCCTTCGCCGAGGCCGTCACGGGGACGATCGTGGTTGACGACGCGCTCGGACTTCGGCGTCTTGCCCGTCTCCACACCTACCTCCTGCGTGCCGCCCTCGGCCCCCAGGAGTCGCTGGCGCTCATCGAACAGACCGAGAGAAGACTGACCGCATCATGATCGAAACGAACCGCCTCTACGCCGTCCCGCTCGACGACGTGCGCTGGCACAAGAGCAGTTACACCGCGAACAACAGCAACTGCGTCGAAGTGGCGGCCGTCCCGGGGTTACCGGCCATCGCCATCCGCGACTCGAAGAACCCGGAGATCCCCGCGCTCCGATCCGGCGCCGATCAGGTGCGCTCGTTCGTCCGCGCCCTCGCGGCCGGCACCCTGGAAGAAGCGTGACGACGTACGTGCCGGCCGCCAAGGCCGACCTCTACACGCTCGACCTCCGCGCGGCCCGGTGGATGGCGGCCCCGGGCAGCGATCCCGCGGACCGTCTGGAGGTAGCGCGCCTTGCGGACGGCGCCACTGCGCTTCGGCACTCGGCCACGGGGAAGGTGCTCTTCTTCACCTCGGCGGAGTGGATCGCCTTCGTCCGAGGGTGCCAGGACGGCGAGTTCGAACCGGACATCGACGAGGCCGAGCACCAGGCTGACCGACGTTGACGAAGGCGCTGAATCCGTTGCGACAGATGTAGGGAACCACTGGTTCCCTGTCCAGGTAAGAGATCTTCCCCGGGATGGAGACAACGAGCTTGTCCCCATCCCGGGTTGAGGGGGCCAAGGTGGCGGCACGACCCAACACGCTCCACCCGGAGCGTTCGCCTGAGGAGTGGCTGGGCAACGAGATCCGGCAGTGGCGCACGCTGAGGGGCCTCGGGCAGGACGAGCTCGGCGATCGGGCCCACCTCAGCGGCGACCTGATCGGCAAGATGGAGCGCGGTGAACGCAGATGCCTGCGGCATCACACCGAGGCGCTCGACGTCGCTCTGGACACCGGCGGAGCGCTCACCCGCAGCCTCGTGCTGGTGTACATGCGGGTGGACCCCCGTGGCGGGAGCGACCCCGCCGTCACGACGACGCCGAGCCCCTCCGCGGGACCTTTGAACGTCTCCGTCCCTGTCGTCGTCCCGACGCCCGTCGGTCCGGAGCCAGGCGCGACGGTGCGCCCGGGGGACGTGGCCCACGTACGATCCGCAGCCGCGGTCCTGCGTAGTTGGGACAACCTGCACGGCGGAGGCGGACTCGTGCGGGAGACAGCCGTCGCACAGCTCCGGTGGGCCGAGGCTCTCACCTCGGCCCCGTGCAGTGGTGCCTTGCGGCCGGAGTTGCTCACCGCCGTGAGCCGTCTGGCCTCGGCTGCCGGTGCCGTTCTGCTCGACGCGGGCGAGTTCGCCGAGGCCGGTCGGCGCCTTCGGTGGGCGACCGACCTCGCGGAGGAGGCGGGCGACTGGTCCGCACGTGCGGTCTCGTACAACCTCCGCTCCCGGCTCGCCACTTGGTGCGAGCACTACGACGACGGCGTGACCCTGGCCGAGTTGGGCCTTGTTCGCTCCGACCGGCTCTCCCCGGCCGAGCGCGCCATGCTGCACAACGCCGCGGCGCGAGGGCACGCCAGGTTGGGCAACCGCCAGGCGGCGCTGACTGCCATCGGACGGTCCGACGAAGCGTACGCCCAGCTCCGGGCCGCCGAGGAGTCTCGCTGGATGACCTACTACGACGCCGCCCAGCACCACGGCGACACCGGTCACGCCGTCTACGACCTCGCACTCGCGGGGCACACGGTCGACGACGCCCTCGATCGGCTCAGGACGGCCGTCGACGGGCACTCCCAGCCGTTCGCCCGCTCCAGAACGTTCAGCCGTACCAAGCTCGCCGGCCTGCTGCTGGTCACGGGGTACCCCGACGCCGCGCTGCCGGAGGCCGAGCGGGCCGTGGTCGAGGTCGCCCAGCTCCGTTCGCACCGGGCTTCACGGGACCTCCAGGATCTGGCGAAGCTCGCGCTTCGGTACGGACAGCACACCAGGCTCCAGGGCCTGCGCCACCAGATCGCCGCTACGGTAGGTGAGTGACCCCTGCGAGCGACTCCCACGCCGTCCTGCTCAGTGCGTGTGCCGACGCCGGTTTGTCCGCCGACGGTGCCGAGTTGATCAGACTGGGTGAGAACGCGTTGTGGCGTCTCCCTGACGGTGTAGTGGCCCGCGTCGCCCGGAGTGGCCAGCAGTCCGCGGCGATGCAGGAGATCGCGATAGCCCGGTGGCTCCACGACAGCGGCCTTCCGGTCGTCCGTCCGCTGGAAGCGCTCTCCGCTCCCGTCCTCGTCGGCAACCGGCCCGTCACCTTCTGGCACGAACTGCCGCCCCACCGCCCGGGCACCGGCGCCGACATGGCGCCCCTCCTCCGCAGATTGCACGACTTGCCAGTGCCCGAGCACATCGGTCTCGGCCGCCTCGATCCACTCGTCCGGCTCGCCGAACGGATCGACGAAGCGGTCACCCTCGACGAGCACCAGCGCCGCTGGCTGCGGGGGCACCTCGCCGAGTTGCAGGCCGCGTGGGACGAGCTCCCCGCCGGACGGCCGCTCTGCGTGGTCCACGGAGACGCCTGGGGCGGCAACACCGCGGTCACCGCGACCACCACGTACCTGCTCGACTTCGAGCGCTCCTCCCGAGGACGGCGCGAGTACGACCTCGCGACGATGGCGGCCGGCTTCACGAGCTTCGGCAGCGTGACGGCGAAGCAGTACGAGTCGATCTGCACCGCCTACGGCGACGACGTCACGGAGTGGCCGAGCTACCCGGTCCTGCGCGACATCCGCGAGCTGCGCGTCACCTGCTTCGCCCTCCAACTCGCCGCGGCCGACCCCGCGCGGCATCGCGACCAGGCCCACTACCGCCTCGCCTGCATCCAAGGCCGGGAGGGTGCTCGGCCCTGGGGCTGGACCGTCATCTGATCTCGTAGTCATCCGGACCTGGTTCCGACCGCACCACATCGCCCGTTCGCCGATGAGGGTGGGATCGCGACTCACCGCCCCCGGTTCGTATCGGTCTTCGAGCCCACCCGGCTCTGTTGATGGGGACAACCGGGCCGTCCCGGAGTTGTCCCCATCCACCCCCTCCCGCTCGCACCATCCCCTTGGCCACTCTGAACGTGTGGGAGACGCCACCCCGGCGATCCCACCGGGTCCCAGCCGATCCACGCGCTTCGACCCCATCTCCCCCACGTTCGCTCTGGCCAAGGAGGCTCACGTGTTGCGCCATCCGCAGTTCCTGAAGGACTTGGTCACCGGCACCGCCGGTACCATCGCCGTCATCCACGTCAGCCCCGAGGGGCTGGTCCTCGGCAGTTCGCCCGGGGTCGACGAAGACGAAGCCGATCACTGGGCGGCCGTCATGGCGGCGCTTCTCGCCGTGAGCAGCCGCGGTACCGAGATCATCGGCAGTCACACCGCCGAGCCCGGTCCCTGGGGTCACAGCGTGATCGAGGACCGATCCGGCCGCACGCTGATCCTCGTCGGTGCCAACGACGACTCGATGCTCGCCGTGGTGTGCGGGAGGAACGCCCACCTGGGCGATGTCGCCGCCCTGCTCGTCGAACTGGCTGACAGCACCGTCGTCGTGGGGGCTGCGGCGTGAACCCGATCTCCGTGAAGCGCCCCGCCCGCCCCCGGCACCCGTTGCCGCTGCCCGATTCCCTGGGCACCGTGCACATCCCCGACCCGCTCAGCCCCGGCATGGCCGGACTGGGCTCCTACCTCGCCCGGCGCCATGCTCGGGTCACGATCTCGCCCGTGCAGGCGTACCTTCGTCCCGAGTTGGTCGAGCAGCTTGTGCGCCACGGGGCCGTTCTCCGCACGGCCGCCCCCGGGACGGCCTCGTTCGTCTGGGGCGGTGACAACACCGTGAGCCACGACATCACCAGCCACATCGCCGGCCACGGCCTGCCCATGATGGGCTACGCACGGGCCGTCGAGCTGCTGGCCGGCACGGCACCGATCATGGTCGCCGTCGCCGGTAGCCATTCGACGACCATGGCTGCCGCCGCGCTCACCTGCGCGCTCGTCAGCCGCGATCCCGGTTGGATCCTCGCCGAGGCCCCGAAGGGGGATTCCACCGGCTACGACGGCAGCGGAGAGGTCCTGGTGGTGGACCTCTGCCCGGACAGCTCCAGCCACGAGACCTCACCGCCCGGTTGGCGCTTCCGAACCCTCGGCGAAGGGCTGAGCCCGACGGTGACGCTGGTCACCGCCGTGGATGCGGCACCGCCAACCTTCTGGAACCAGGAGGAGGCGCTGGACCAGATGGAGGCCCTCGCCAGGCGCAGCGACACCGTGGTGGTGTGGGCAGCCCAGCCCGGCTGCCAAGCGCTCGTGGACCGGCTGCACCGGCGCCCCGGGCCCAGGGTGGTGACTGTGGGCCGCGGCACCGACCTGGACGTGCAGGTCCTCGGGAAGTTCTGGACCGGGGACCACCACCGTGTCACCGTCCAGGCCGACGGCGAGCAGCACACGTTCACCGTTCCGGTCACCGGAGCGAACGACGCCATGGCCGTGGCTGCGGCGTGGGCCGCGGGCTGGGCACTCGGCGTTCCCGGCCAGGAACTGGTGGACGGGCTGAGCGCGTTCGCGGGCGTCGAACACTCACTGACCCGGCTCGGTTCGAACGGCGGCATCGACGTCGTCGAGTCCCGGGCCGTGCACCCGAAGGAGATCGCAGCCGACCTCCAGGGCGCCCGGATGCTCACCGAGGGCGCGGTCGTGGCGGTGTACGAGCCGTCCGGGCACCTGCGATCGAACGCCCTCGCCGGTCTGATCGCCGAAGCTCTGGACGCCGCCGACCAGGCCGTACTGCTTCCGGTCCACTCGACGTTCCCCCGAGGTCAGAACCACGCCGACGGCAGCGAATCCATCCTCAACGCCGGTTCCTCCGACACGCTGATCCGCTTCGAGCCCGACCTGCACCGACAAGGCCCCGCGCACCTGGTTGCCACCCTCGTGCAACAGGGCGACCTCGTCCTGACCATCGGCTCCCAGGCCGCCCGGCGGATCGGCCCCTCGTTGCTGGCCGCTCTCAACCAGCCGAAGCCCGCTCGATAGCCCCCGCCTCACCCCACACCCGTCACGACCCCGCTCCTGTTGGAGGTCCCCCATGCCCGCTCCCATCCCCACCATGCCCAATCTGTCCGACGCCGACGTGCTTCTTCTGCGGCAGGTGGCCTGCGGTGCCCTGTTCGGCGCGACCAGCCGCGCCACCGGAATCGAGGAGGCCAAGGTCGGTGCGGCAATCCTCGCCCTGCTGGCGAAGGTCGGTGCGAAGTCACGCTTCCACGCCTCCGCCTTGGGCGCGGGCTGGGGCCTGGTGACGGACGTGCGCGCGGTGAACCCCACCGGCAAGTCGCTGTCCGCGCAGCAGGTCGAGGTCCTCGCCGGTCTGGTCGGCGGCGAGGACGCGGCCGCCATCGCGCAGCGGCTGGGGCTGACCGTGAACACGGTGAAGACCTACGTCCAGACGATCCTGCGGACGCTCGGGGTTCGGTCGCGGGAGCAGGCGAGCGCGGCGGCCGTGCTGACCGGCCTGGTGTCGCTGCGGGCTCTGAGCGCCGACTGGCCGGACGTGAGGCTCGGCGAGCTCCAGCAGCCGGCGGGGGCGCGCTGATGCCGCGCCGCATCCGGATTGCCGGAGGTCCCGGGGTGCCGCTGAATCCCGTGGTCGGAGCGATCGACTGATGCAGACGAAAGTGCCGCCCACGGCTCTGACCGCGCAGCAGGTCGCGGTGTTGGACAGGGCCGGCTTCGGGATGACGAACGCGGCGATCGGCGCGGCGATGAATCTGGGCGTCGATACCGTCAAGGGCTACCTACGGCAGGTGTACGACCGGCTGGAGACGACGAACCGGGTCCACGCCTTCGTGCGGGCGTGGCAGTCCGGTCTGCTCCCCCACTCGGCCCCGGTAGGTGCTGCTCCGGTGCTGTCAGACGAGCAGAAGTTGATCCTGCGGATCTGGGGGCAGGGTGGGAATCGCCGCGACGTCGCCCGCGCGCTGGAGGTCCGGGAGTGCGCGGCGGAGCTCTACGAGGATGCCGTACTGGACGCGCTCGGTGCCTCCAAGCGCGTTGTCGCCGTCCGCCAGGCGCTTGAACACCAGCTGATCGATCCGACCGGGGACACCCTGGCCGACCTCACCACGGCCAGGGCGGCTGATTGGGGCCAGTCCGGCACCGGGCAATACCGGACGAGGCAAGGCACCGGTGCGTCCGCGCCCGAGGGCGAAGCGCAAGCCGGACCCGAGCGCCTTGATCCGCTGGAGCGCGCGGTCGCGATGCTGCGCTCCGCGCTCGGTCTGGCCGTGCACCTCGGTGCGCTGGCAGGCCTGCCGGAGGTGCCGTCGCTTGCAGAGGTCTTGGCCGGGGCGCCGCCCCGCGGAGCAGCGCCGGCCGTCGTGCGGCTGGTGCACCAGGCGCTGGCCCTCGGTCTTCCATGCGCCCTGGTGCTCCCCTCGACGGCAGTCGATCCCGACCGTGCCGTCGTGGCGGTAGGCCTGGGAGCGGCCTGGTCGTGCGCTGTCCGCCAGGGGGCGTACGGGGGCGCCGCCTCCTATCTGGAAGCGGCCCACCTGCTCGGGACACCGATGGACGAGCTGCTGATCGTGTGCACCGCCGACCAGGCGCCCGTGGCGGGAGACGGCGGGTTCCAACGGATCCTGACGACCACGAGCATCGTGCCGGGCACTGGGCCCCGGCGCGCTCCGCGGCCCAAGTTGAACGCGTTGGAACGCCAGATCGCCGAACTGGCCGCCCAGGGGCTGAGCGTCACCGAGATCGGCCACCGGGTCCATGCCGGGGATTACCTCGTCCAGTCCCGCCTGGCCGACCTGCGCCGACGCGCCGCCGCCGTGGACGACGCCCACCTCGTCGTCCGGCTGATCACGGCGGAGGCGATCAGCACCGAGCGGCTGCGCACCGAGTTGCCCGCACACCTGCCCGAACTGGATCAGGCGGGGCGGGCCGTGGCCGCCCTGATGTGTACCGGGACGCTGAGCGAGGCCGGGGCGAACGGCGTCGGACTGAGCCTGCGCACCGCCCGCGCGGTCGAGGGACGAGTCGTCCGTGCGCTCTCACGGCGCGGCAGCCGCACCCACGCTGCGGCCGTCGCCGTGATGACCGGGATCGTCACCCTGGCCCCGGCGAGCCCCACCCACTACCTGGAGCCGACGTGCCCGGTGGCGTGAATCCGGTCTTCGGTTACTGAAACAGCCCGTCGCGCACACCCCGATCCCGCCCCTGACCACCTTCCTCTCCACCAACAACAGGATTTCGCATGCCCGTTCCCCTCCCGATCGAGGGCTACGCCCCGATCGGCAACGGCCGCTCCGCGGCCCTTGTCGACCTCCACGGCTCGATCCCGTGGTTGTGTCTGCCGGAGTTCGACTCGCCGGCGGTGTTCGCCAGCCTCCTCGGCGACCGGCGCCACGGTTACTGGTCGCTCTCCCCCACCTCCGCTCAACCCCTCCCCGTCGCCCACCGCGCCTACCGCCGCGGCGGCCTGGTCCTGGACGAGGTCTGGGATCTCCCCGAGGGGACCTTGCAGGTCACCGAGTTCATGCCCGCGTCAGAAGCCGAGCGCCCCTCCCAGGTGATCCGCATCGCCAGGTGTCTGCGCGGTCGGGTGAGCATCACCTCCCGCATCGTCGTCGCCCCCGACTACGGTCGCACCCACGCCGCCCTGCGCGAGGTCACCGGACCCGACGGCGCCCGACGCTTCACCGCCGAGCACCAGGGCGCGATCCTGTGGCTGGACGGCCCCTCCCACCGGTCCCGACGGCGTGGAGCCGCCGCTTCCGAAATCGTCCTGACCGAGGGACAGCAGGTCGCCTACGCCTTGACCTGGCAGAACATCGGCGCCCCGGTTCCGCCCGTACCCGACGCCGACCAGGCGCTCGCCGACACGCTGCGGGAGTGGGCTGACTGGAACGCCCGTGTCACCCACACCGGACCCTACCGCGACGCCGTCCTCGGCTCCGTGGCCGTTCTCGGATCCCTCATCCACCGGCCGACCGGCGCGGTCGTTGCCGCCCCCACGACCTCGCTGCCGGAGCAGATCGGCGGCGAACGCAACTGGGACTACCGCTACGCGTGGCTGCGCGACTCCGCGCTCACCGTCCGGGAACTGCTGCGTGCCGGCCACTTCCTGGAGCAGGCGCGTGCTTGGCGGACGTGGCTGGTCGACACGATCGACGGCCCCACCACCGCACGGATCATGTATCGGCTCGACGGCAGCAGCGGTCTCACCGAGACCGTTCTGGACCACCTACCCGGTTACGAGGGCTCCCGCCCTGTACGGATCGGCAACGGCGCGGCCGGCCAGCTCCAGCTCGACGTCTTCGGGTACGTCGCGGACACCTTGCTGGCCGCCGAGGACGCCGGCCTCGAACCCGATGCCGCCGCCGACACGCTGCTGCTCGGGCTGGCCGAACTCGTCGCCGCCACCGCCCACGAGCCGGACCGTGGAATCTGGGAGATCCGCGGGCCCGAACGCCACTTCACCCACTCCAAGATCATGGCCTGGGTCGCGATCGACAGGACCGTCCGGCTCCTGCAACGCCGGCCGGACCACGACCGGGCCGCCCTGGTCCGGCTGCGAGCGGTCGCAACGCTCCTCCACGCCACCGTCCTCACGCGGGGCTACGACGAGGAACGCAACACCTTCACCCAGTCCTACGGCAGCCGCGAACTGGACGCCTCCCTGCTGCTCCTGCCGCAGACCGGCTTCCTTCCGCCCGACGACAAGCGGGTGATCGGCACCATCGAGGCCGTCCAACGTGAACTCGCCACCTACGACGGCCTCGTGCTGCGATACCGAACCCAGCCGAACGCCGACGCCAACGTGGACGGCCTTGTCGGCAAGGACGGCGCGTTCCTCGCGTGCTCGTTCTGGCTGGCCTCCGCGCTCGCGCTGATCGGTCGCACCGGCGAGGCCCGCGAACGCATGGACGCGCTGCTCGCCCTGCGGAACGACGTCGGCATCCTCGCCGAGGAGTACGACCCCGCTACCGGCCGCCAGCTCGGCAACACCCCGCAGGGGCTGAGCCACCTCGCGCTGGTCAACGCCGCCGTCGCCCTCCGCATGCCGTCCGCTCCTCCCCTTCCGAGTCCCCGGGGCGGCACCGTTGCCTCGTTCTGACGACCGATCCATGCCGACCGTCTCCAACAGCATCGACGGCGCCCGCGTTCACCACGCCGTCCAGGCGGGCCAGGTTCGTGACATCCACTTCCACAGCACCGTGCCGCCGCGACAAGTTCCACGACAACTCGAAGCGGTCACCGGGGTGTTCACCGACCGCGAGCACGATGTCGCCGCCCTGGACGGGATGCTCGCCGGTCTGCCGGAGGACACCGCTCCGGTGATCGTCATCACCGGGCCGGGCGGGATCGGCAAGAGTGCTCTGGTCTCGCGCTGGGGCCACCACCAAGCGGAGCGCTACCCGGACGGACAGCTCCTCGTCCAGTTGCGCGCGGGAGGCGTCGGCGGCCCGGCGCCTGCCCCCGAGACCGCCCGTTCCCTGCTGCGCGGGCTCGGAGACCAAGACGTACCACAACTCCCATGGCAAGAATCGGACTTGCAGGCACTATGGCGGTCCCTCGCCGTCACCCGGCGGCTGCTGGTGGTGTTGGAAGACGCCGCCACCGCCGACCAGGTGGTCCCCCTGATCCCCGCCACCAGCGAGTGCCTGGTCATCGTCACCAGCCGTTCACCGTTGCCGGCGCTCGCCGCTCTCGGTGCTCGCCATCACCACCTGGGCCCACTCGCGCCCACCCATGCTGTCCAGTTGCTCAGCCGAATCCTCGGCGAGGGCCGCGTGCGTGCCGAGCCAGCCATCGCCGAGGCCCTCGCTCGCGCCTGCGAGGGCAGCCCGTTGGCCCTGGCCCTGGCCGCCGGCGCGGTCGTCCTCGCCCCCGCACACTCACTCGCCTCCCACCCCGCGCTCGCCGCAACCGGCTTGGAGAGTCTCCCCATGACCACCGCCGTCGCCCTCACATCGCTGCCCGAACCCGAAGCTCGCCTGCTCCGCCTCGCTGCGCTGATCCCCGCGCCCGATCTCGACCACCTCACCGTGGCAGCCGCCACCGCCACCCCCGCCGCCCACACCCTGCAGCTGCTGCACGAACTCGCGGCCCGACAAATGCTGGAACACATCGGCCGCCAGCCCGTGCGCGGCGATGTCTACAGCATCCGCGTCGGCGTCCGGGAGCTGATCCGTGACCAGGCCGACACCCAGCGGCTCGTGGTGCAGCGCTATCTCGATCACCTGATCGCCACCGCCCAGGACACCGTCCAGCGCCTCACCCCGCACCACCGCGTCCTGCCGCGCCAGCACCGCCACCATCCCGCCGAGCCGGTGCGCATCACCGACGACCGCACCGCCCTGGACTGGCTGGAGGCCATCGCCCCCGCAGTCCTGCCCGCCCTCGCCGCCGCCCGCACCCTCGGCGAACATCAGGCCGCCACGGTCCTGGTCCACGACATGTGGCCCCTGTTCCACCGCCTACGGCGTACCGACCTGAGCCTCACCTGTCACAAGCTGGGCATCGACTCCGCCCGGATCTGGGGCCACCCCATGGCCGCCTACGAGATGACCACCACCCTGGCCATTTCACACAAACGCGTCGGGGAACACGAGGACGCCCTGCGGCTCTACTCGGAGGGCCGCACCCTCGCCACCGCGGACCAGGACCCCAACCGCATCGCCCAGTGCACGGCCGGCATCGGCGCCACCCTGTACGAGGCCGAGCGATACGCCGCCGCCGAACCCGAACTCGCCCGGGCCATCGAGCTCTACGCCGACCTCGATGATCGGCGCGGTGCTGGCCTCGCCGAAATCCTCCTCGGCTCCGCCGCCGCCCGCCAAGGCAACACCGACCTCGGCGTCCCCCTGCTCCAGCAGGCCCTCGCCGACCTCGAATCCCTCACGCCGCCCGACCCGCTGAACGTGGCCCGGGCGAAGGTCTTCCTGGGCGAGGCCCAGTCCCTGGCCCGCGAGCACGACGTCGCGGCAGGCACGATCAACATCGCCGTGCAGGAATTCGTGCGCCTCGGCCACCGCCACTGGGCGGCCTACGGCATCGAGTTCCTCGGAGAGGCCGCTCAACGCGCCGGCCTGCCAAGGGTCGCCGAAAGCTGGTACGCCGCCAGCCAGGCCCAGTACCGGAACCTGGGCAGCAGCCGCGACGTGGAACGCCTGCAGAGCCGCCTGCTCGCGCTGCTGCCCGAGTGACCTCCGCTCATCGCGCGGGGCGCTGCTCCGCACGCTGAGCGGCGCCCTCCCCACCGTCCCAGATGGTTCAGTCCAGAGCTCAGGGAATGTGAATCCGCCGTGTTCATCACCACCTCGCCATCAGGCCGGAGATCAGGCCGCTATCTCGGCCCGCAGCCGTGCCAAGGCATCGCCCGCGCGCTCCCGAACCTCGGGCAGGAGGCGGCCGGCCCGCACGACGCGCTGGAGCTGGTGCGGCAGATGGTGGAGAGTCGCCCCGTCGACCGCAGTGCCGAGTTGTCGCGCCGCTCCGGTCTGATCCCCCTTCCTCAGCAGCACCTCGCCGGCGGTGATCGCCGCGATGATCCGCCACTGGGACGTGGCTGCCAGACCGGCGACGGGCGCGTGGTCAAGCTGCTGGACGGCCTCCGCGACTCGGCCCGTGCTCATGAGTCCCCGAAGGCGGACCTCGTGCAGGGTGAACTCGGAGAAGAGGGCAGTGGGCGCCGCCTCGTTCAGGAGCCGACGGCCCTCCTCGATCGCGGCGTCGAAGGCGGCGGCGTTCCCGGCGGCTCCGGCCGCGCGGGCGAGCAGGACGACCGCCTCGGCTCGTTCGGTGGCGGTGCGAGCGGTGTCTCGGGCCTGCCCGAGCCGGTCCAGCGCGCGCAGGTACAGACCGGCCTTGCGCAGCTCGTTGCCGTGGTGGCGCAGGGCATTGGCGTGCAGGCCGGGATCTCCCAAGCGCCGGGCGACGTTCAGGCCCTTACCCGTCCAGCGGGCGGCGGTGGCCAGGCGCTCCTCCGGCAGGACGTGGCCGAGGGCGACGCCGAGGCCGACCCGGGCTCGGGCGAGCAGCCTCAGGGTGTCGAGGTCGGCGTGTCCGTCGGCGGCTCGGGCCTCCAGGCGGGCGACCAGCGGCCACAGCTCTGCGACGGCGGTGGTGGCTTGGCCGGCCTGGCGGGCGATCTCGGCCAGGCGCAGCACGGATTCGGCGAGCTGGATCACGAGTTGGTGGTCTCCGTCCGCTTCGTCGGTGATGCCGAGGCAGTGCGGTGGGAGGCCGAGGCGTTCGGCGATGTGGCGCAGGGCGCCGAGGTCGGTGATGGTGCGCGAGCCGGTTTCGATGCGGGAGACGTAGCTGGTGGAGTAGCCGAGGAGGTCGGCGAGTTCCTGTTGCGGGAGCCCGTGGAGTTCTCGGTAGAGCTGGAAGATCTCGGGCAGGGCTCTGCGGCGCAGGATGTCCTGTGCTCTGGGGGTGGTCCAGTGCCAGCGGATGCCGCCGAAGGGGTCGACCCGAGTCACCGGTCAGGCCTGTTGGTGCAGTTCGTACCAGCGGGTGATGGAGTCCTTGTAGCCCTGCGGCATGGCCAGGCCGGGCACCTCGTCGCGGTGGAAGAGGCCTGCTTCCTTGTGTTCGTGGCTGACGACCGGGGCCTGGTGCGCGTCGGTGGCGGTGCAGCCGTAGGTGACGATGAAGACCCGGCGACCGGGGATCGGCTCGTACATCCACACGTCCAGCAGGGGGCCGGCGGTGGCCGTCCAGCCGCTCTCCTCGTGGATCTCGGTGACGACCCGTTCTTCGGGGGTCTCGGTGCCCTCCAGCTTCCCGCCGGGCAGCTCCCACTCCTGGCGTTCGTTCTTCAGCAGCAGTACGCGCTGCTGCGGGTCGAGCATGACGCCCTTGATGGAGATCGGGAAGGCCTTTGGCACGTAGGGCTGTTCTGTCTCGCTCATCGCTTCTTCCGGGGCGCGTGGGCGGTCACGGGCGTGTCGAAGGTAGCAGTTGCGAACCGGCGCGATGCCCCGCAGCCCGGTGATCGCGCTTTGACAATCTGTCACTTTCCATCCGGTGGCCGGGGCCTGGAGAGTGTGTCGCCTCCCATTCGCTCGGTCCCACGAGGGAGTCTCACCATGCCGTCGTTCGACACCAGTGGCATCAGCAGCGACAAGTTCACCGCGGGCGGGCTGGAAGAATCGGTGCGCCGGCAGGCGGGTGAGGCGTTGCGCGAGGACGGCCTGCTGAGGCTCGCCAGGTTGGGCGGGCGAGACGATGTCCTTCTCGCCGCCGGCCGGTTGATGTCCTCGTTGCGGCAGCACCGGGATGCCGACCCGGACGGTCTCACCGTGATCCGCGACACCGGCCGCCACAGCGGGCGGCCGGGCTTCGCGGGCCTGGGGCGCGGCGCGCTGGCTCTGCACACCGAGTGCACGCAGCATCCGGATCCGCCGCGTCTGCTCCTGCTGGCGTGCGCGCGGGCCGGCGACAGCGGCGGTGAGACCCTGCTGGTGGACGGCCGGGCCGTCCTCGCCGAGCTGGCCGTGCAGCACCCTGCCGCCATCGAGGCATTCTCCGCGGAACGGGCCGCCTACTTCGGCGGGTCGAGTGGCCGCTTCGCCCCGGTGTTCCAGCAGCTGCCCGCCGGGCGGTGGCAGTTGCGGTTGCGCCAGGACGACCTGGCCCGGTTCTCGCCCGACGCCCAGGCCCACCTACCCGCCCTGCGCCAGGCCATCGATCGCAACACCCAGCGGCTTCGGCTGGCCCCCGGGCAGGGTGTCGTGCTGGACAACCATCGTCTGCTGCATGGCCGCACCGGCTTCTCGGGTGAGCGGCTGATACTGCGGGCGCTGGGCGATCCGGCCCCTGCGCTCGGTCTCGGGCCCGGCTTCCCCCACTCCTTCTGCCCTACCAGCCTCCTCGCCCCTCACGAGGACCCCGAAGGAGTTTCCGCGGGCTCGCTCGCCCTCGGAGGGCAGCCGTCCCTCGGCCCGCGGCATTGCCGCCCACCGACTCCTGGTGACGCGGGACGCATCCGCGCCCCGGCTCCAGGTCCCGCAAGGGAAACCCTCAAGGAGGAGCCACCATGGCTCAGATGATCCCGGCCGAGACCAAGGCCACCACGGCCGTCGTCAGCGGCGACGAGTTCGACCTCGACGTGCGCACCGTCGAGACCGCCGACGCGGCCAGCCTGCAGGTCCTCACCGACGACGGCTGCGGCTCCACCTGCGGCGCCTGCACCACCGGCGTGCACTGACCCTCCCGGGTGGTTCCCCGG
>NZ_JBHUAF010000047.1:0-33301 GCF_042789895.1 Kitasatospora sp. NPDC056783 | reverse complement strand
CCCCCGTTCCGTACGGGGGCGGCCGGCCCTTCTCGCGGTCACTCCTTGCCGAGCACCGTGACGTCCAGTTCCTCGGCCGCGTAGCCGGCCCGGATCACCTTCTTGTCGAACTTGCCGACCGAGGTCTTCGGCACCGACTCCACGATCGACCAGCGCTCCGGCAGCTGCCAGGAGGCGATCCGCTCGCCCAGGAAGGCCCGCAGCTCCTTGAGGCCGACGGTCGCGCCCGGGCGCAGCACCACGGTGGCCAGCGGGCGCTCGCCCCACTTCTCGTCCGGGACGGCGACCACGGCGGCCTCGGCCACGTCGGGGTGGGCCATCAGCGCGTTCTCCAGTTCGACGGACGAGATCCACTCACCGCCGGACTTGATCACGTCCTTGGCCCGGTCGGTGAGGGTGAGGTAGCCGTCGGCGGTGATGGTGCCGACGTCTCCGGTGCGCAGCCAGCCGTCCTCGGAGAACTTGTCGTCCGGGCGGACCGGGTCCTGGCCGGCGCCGCCGTAGTACGCCCCGGCGATCCACGGGCCGCGGACCTCCAGCTCGCCCGCCGAGGCGCCGTCGTGCGGCATCCGCTCGCCGCCCGGCCCGATCAGCCGGGCCTCGACCGAGGCCGGGAAGATGCCCTGGGTGATCCGGTACGACCATTCCTGCTCGGGCGTGAGGCCGCCCGGCGGCTGGGAGAAGCAGCCGAGCGGGGAGGTCTCGGTCATGCCCCAGGCGTGCAGCACCCGGATGCCGTGGCGCTCCTCGAAGCCCTTCATCAGGGAGGGCGGACAGGCGCTGCCGCCGATGACCACCATGCGCAGGCTGGAGGTGTCGTAGTCGCCCGCGTCGAGCTCGTCCAGCAGGCCGCTCCAGATGGTGGGGACGGCGGCGCTGACGGTCGGCCGCACGGCGGCGATCATCTCGGCCATCGGCTTGGGCTGGAGGAAACGATCCGGCATGAGCAGGTTGGCGCCGGACATGAAGGCCGCGTGCGGGATGCCCCAGGCGTTCACGTGGAACATCGGGACCACCGGCAGCGCGGTGTCGCGCGTGGTGAAGGCGAAGTTGTCGCCGGTGTTGCCCTGGAGGCAGTGCAGGTAGATCGAGCGGTGGCTGTAGAGCACGCCCTTCGGGTCGCCGGTGGTGCCCGAGGTGTAGCAGAGCACGGCCGCCTGCCGCTCGTCGATGTCGTCCCGCCACGGGTACTCGGTGGGCCGCCCGGCGATCAGCTCCTCGTAGTCGTGCACGCCGCCCGCGAAGCCGTCCAGCACCGAGCGGTCGCCGGGGCCGCTCACCACGATGTGCTTGAGGGTCGGCGCGAGGCCCGGCAGCACGGCGGCGAGCAGCGGGAGGACGGTGCCGTTGACGATGACCACCCGGTCGGCGGCGTGGTCGACGATGAACGACAGCTGATGGGCGGGCAGGCGCAGGTTCAGCGTGTGCAGCACGGCCCCCATCGAAGGGACGGCGAGGTACGCCTCCAGGTGCTCGGCGTTGTTCCACATCAGAGTGGCGACCCGGTCGTCCCCGGCCACCCCGAGCTCATCGCGCAGCGCCCAGGCGAGCTGCGCGGCCCGCGCACCCACCTCCGCGTAGCTGCGGACGACCGGCCCCGTGCCGTCCCAGGTGGTCACCGTCGAGCGGCCGTGGATGGTGGCGCCGTGCTCCAGGATTCGGGCGACGGTGAGCGGGACGTCCTGCATCGTGCTGAACACGGGTCCTCCTTGACCTGGCGGCACTGCGGCTGCGCCCGCGGACACCTACCGGGCGGTAATGCGCGCGGACGTGCCCGATTGTGCCGCCCGCACCCCGCCGTGTCAGCACCTCGGCCCCGTTGCGCGGATCACGGATTCGTCCCGGTTCCGCAGGATTGCGGTCAGGCGCGGTCGGGGCGGGCGAGGCGGAGGGAGTTGGCGGGGTCCGGGGTGTAGGCGGGGTCGAGGATCCAGCCCTGTTCGGCGGCGATGCGCAGGGCCTGCTGGGCGCCGGCGCCGCGGTAGGTGGCGCGTGCGAGGTGGATGCGGCGCAGGAAGGTGCCGTCGGGGGCGGTGAGGGCGCGGTAGGACTCGGCGGACCGGTCGAGTTCGCGGGTGGCGTCGCGCTTGAGGATCCGGCGGATGTGGCGGTCCCAGGCGGCGGGGCTGTTGGTGAACTCGGCCCGGAAGGCGCGCGGGCCGACCGTCCAGCGGGCGGCCCAGCGGTCCCAGTAGTCGGGCTCGGTACGGCTCACCCAGCAGGTGAGCAGGCCGTACACCGGGGCGTAGACGATCTGGAGCAGGAAGACGAACGGCAGCAGCGGCGCGAAGCGCACCGGCTGCGGGCCCCACGGGGTGCCGGGCGCGGCGGGCGGGCCCTGCGGGGACGGCGCGTGCGGGGCGGCCGGGGCGGGGAAGTGGCGGGCGAGCCGGACGTGCCCGGCGTCGGTCCCGGACGCCACGCCGTGCCAGCCGTGCCGCTCGGCGAGCCGGACCACGCCGGCCGCGCCGAGGCCGCGGTAGAGCCGCAGCGCGAGCCCGGCCTTCACCACCCGGCCGTGGTCGGCCCGCAGTTCGCCGTCACCGGCCGCGTGCGCGGCCTCGGCGGCGGCGATCCGGCGGGCCAGGATCGGGGTGACGTAGCGCTCCCAGTGCTCCGGGCGGCCGGTGAGCTCGGCGCGCAGGCGGCGCGGCGGGATGAAGCCGCGGTTCACCTTCAGCCAGCCGTCGGAGTTCGGGCTCGGTCCGCCGCCGACGTTGTCGGCCAGGATCAGCAGGACGAAGAAGCCCACCAGGCCGAGGATCCAGAGCGGGGCGTAGATCCACTGGAGCAGGAACTGGAGCAGCACGACCAGGCGGTTGCGGCGCGGCGCCGGGCCGGGGAAGCCGCCCCCGGGCTGCGGGGCGGCGCCGAACCGTGCCGCGGCGTACGGCGGCTGGGGCGCCAGGTGGGCCTGTTGGGCCTGCTGGGGCGGGTACGGCTGCTGGGCCGGGTACGGCTGCGCCGGCGCCACCGGCTGCGCGTAGGGGTTCGCCCCGTACGAGGCCTGCCCGTACGGGTTCTGCGGCGGCGCCGCGCCGTACCCGTTCACGCCGCCGTACCCCTGACCGTTCGCCATGCCGCTCCCCCCGTACCGGATCGGGGGTCACCCTACCCGCGGGGTCTCAGCCGGCGGTCGGGCCGTCCACGAGGTTGCGGTCGACGGCGAGGGTGGCGCCGTTGAAGGTCTCCTCGACGTTGCCGTGGTACTGGTGGACGCGCTGGTGGAAGCTCCAGAGGTCGGGGGCCAGGCCGCCGGAGCCGGCCGTGTCGACCTGGTCGTCCCAGCGGGCGTACCAGAGCGCGTCGGGCATCGGGGAGCTGCCGGCCCGGGCGGCCGCCGCGAGATCCGAGACGCCCGAGTCGAGGCTGGAGTAGAAGCCGGAGCGGTAGCCGGCGGCGTGCAGGCCGGCCGTCCAGCCGAGGGTGAAGTCGACCACGGCCTGGCCGCAGGCCGGGTCGTGCAGCGGGTAGGCCTCGATGTCCAGGTAGACCGGGCTGCCGCCGGCGAGCCCGAGCGAGCGGAGCGCCTGGACCGCCTCGTCCGCCTCCTGTCGGCCCTGCTCCGCGGCCTTCGCCGGGTCGATCCGCTTCGGTTTGCGGCTCAGGTCCGCGCACGGCGCCTGGAGCCCGACGTGCACCGGCAGGAACCGCCAGCCCAGCGCCCGCACCTGGCGCACCCAGTCGGCGGTGAGCCGGGGCTGGCCGCAGCCGCGCTGGGAGCCGCTGGTGTAGATGCCGACCGCTCCGTACGGGGAGGCGCCGTGCCAGGCCCTCAGGGTGTCGATCGGCGGTGCGGTGCAGGCGTCGAAGGCGGGGCCGCTCCAGGTGTCGAGGGGCCGGACCGGCCCGCCCCGGTCGGGGAGCGTGACGGCCCGGATGCGGGGAGCGGCGGCCCGGGCGGCGGACTCGGCGCTCGCGCCCGTCCCGTCGGTGGCCAGCAGGAGTACGAGGGCGGCGGCGAGGAGGGCCGCGGGACGGAGATAGCGCACCCCGCCTTGTTACTGACAGACCGTCGGATGATCTCGGCCGCCACGCCGGAGCGCCTGCGGGAGTCCACCCTTTCGGACGCACCCGTCCGGTTCCGTCCCGATTTTTGTAACGAGCTTGCTGGTTGGTCACTCCTTACGGCAAACTCACGAATATGCCCACGTCCCATACCAGCGAAACCCCCGCCGCCTCATCGTCGGCTCCCGCCGTCGCCGAGGCCCTGGCCATGCCGCCCGCCCCCAAGGGCGAGCCTGCCGGCGAGCGGGGCAGCTGGCGACGAGGCGGGTCGCCCGGCACCGCGGCGCCACCCGAGATCCACCCCGGCCGGTCCACCGGCCGGATCGGCAAGATCCTGCGGCGCCCGGAGAGCATCCCGGCGCCGCTTCTCTGTCTGGCCGCGATGTTCCTGGTGCAGACCGGCATCGCCCTGTCCAAGCCGCTGTTCGGCCCGCTCGGGGTCAGCGGCACGACCTTCCTGCGGCTCGGCTTCGCCGCCGTCATCCTGCTCGCGCTCACCCGGCCGAAGCTGCGCGACAAGCGCCCGCGCGACCTCGCCGCGGCCGCGCTGCTCGGCATGGCCTCGGCGGGGATGACCTTCCTGTTCGCCGGGGCGATCGACCGGCTGCCGATGGGCACCGCCGCGACCATCGAGTTCCTCGGCCCGCTCGCCGTCGCCCTGGTCTTCGCCCGGCGCGCCAGCCACCTGCTCTGGGCACTGCTCGCGGCCGCGGGCGTGGTGCTGCTGACCCTGCTCGGCGAGGGGGACGGCGGCGGATCGCTCGACCCGGTCGGCCTGCTGTACGCCTTCGGGGCGGCCGCCTGCTACTCGCTGTACATCCTGTTCACCGACAAGGTCGGCGCGGCCTTCCAGGGGTTCCAGGGCCTGGCGGTGTCGATGACGGTCGGCGCGCTGACGCTGGCGCCGTTCGGGCTCGGCGATGCCTGGCACGGGCTGACCGCGCCCGGCGCCTCGCCGCTGGGGCTGCTCGCCGCGGTGGCCGGGGTGTCGCTGCTGCTGCCGGTGATCCCGTACGCGCTGGAGATGACCGCGCTGCGGCGGATGCCGCAGCGGGTGTTCAGCGTGCTGGTCAGCCTGGAGCCGGCGGTCAGCGCGCTGGTCGGGCTGGTGGTGCTGGGCCAGCTGCTGGGCCTGCCGCAGCTGGCCGGGATCGGCTGCGTGGTGGCGGCCAGCGTGGGTGCCACGCTGACCGGGCGGCGCTAGCTCCGGTCCGGACAGGACCCAGGTCCTCGGCTCCTCGGCCCTCGGGCCGGGAGGGGCCTCACGGCCAGAGCAGGGTGCGCGACCACTCCGGGGAACTGACCGGGCCGGTACGGGTGTAGCGCAGCCGGATGTGCCGGCGCTCGGAGTCGCCCTGCCAGAACTCCACCTCGTGGGCCCACAGGGTGTAGACCGCGTGCCCGGGCGCGACCGCGTCCGGGTGCGCCTCCAGCCGACGGCGGGCGACCGCCACCGCCTCGTCGTACTCGGCGAACGAACCCAGCGGCTCGCTCTGCCGCCCGACCAGCGCACCGACCCGGGCGGCGGGCGAGCGGGTGGCGAACTCGGCGGCGGCGACCAGGTCGGCGGCCCGCTCGACGGTGCCGCGCACCCGCACCTGGCGGCCCAGCTGCGGCCAGTAGACGGTCAGCGCGGCCGCCGGGTGGCCGGCGAGCTGACGGCCCTTGGGGCTGTGGGCGTCCGCGGAGAAGTTCCAGCCGGTGCCGGCCGCGTCGATGTCCCGCAGCACCAGCACCCGGGCGTCCGGCATGCCGTCGGTGTCGACGGTGGAGAGGGTGAACGCCTGCGGGTCCAGCACACCGGCGTACAGCGCGGTGGCGAGCCAGTCCACGAACAGCGGGCCGGGCT
Source organism: Kitasatospora sp. NPDC056783 (assembly GCF_042789895.1). Lineage (NCBI taxonomy): Bacteria > Bacillati > Actinomycetota > Actinomycetes > Kitasatosporales > Streptomycetaceae > Kitasatospora > Kitasatospora sp. NPDC056783. The sequence continues at coordinate 27,444 of NZ_JBHUAF010000047.1, read as the reverse complement.
CGGCGGGGGCGGCCTCGTGGTCGAAGGACGGCAGCGGGCGGGCCATCGGCGGGCGCCCGAGCAGCAGTTCGGGGACGGATCCGGGCCCGGGCCGGTGCTCGCGGACCGGCTCGTCCGGCCGCTCCGGCTCCGGTGCGGGCCTGGTTCCGTCCGGGCCGGTCAGGCCCTCCTCCTCCGCCGCCATCGCGCGCCCTTCCTTCCGGTTGCCGCGGTCGCCGCCCCGGCCGGGCCGGTCCTTCCGGGCCCGGGCACGTGGGTGCGCTGTCGGAGCGCAACCGTACCGTCGTGCTTCCACGACTCCGGGCGCGGGCCCTCGGTGGGCGGATCCGGGCTGGTCGGCGAGGGGAAACACGGCGGGAAACACGGCGGGGAGGCCGGATGGGGAGGCCCGATGGGGAGGCCCGATGGGGAGGCGCCGTGCGTCCGTCCGGCGCGTGTGCCCGGCCCCGGACACACGCGTGGGCGGTGCCGATGGCGGCACCGCCCACGAGACCGGTTTCGCGGTGACCCTTTCCGCCTGCCGGTCGAAATGCGCTGTTCCCTCTGGTGTGATGCGTCGGATGGTGTGATGCGTCGGACCGACGCGTTGCTCCGGTGCGATGCGCCCGGCTCCCCCGAGGCCACCCACGTCAGGCGCCCCCGCCTTCCGTGGTGGGCACTCGGTCAGTGGGAGGCCGGAGCGAAGATGACGTTGATGTTCTTGTCGCCCTGGCCGGCCAGGACGTTGCCCGCGTTGTCCTTCGCCGCGAGGGTGTTGTCCTTGTTCGAGGCACCGGTGCCGGTGGCCGTCTGCTGGGTGGAGACGTGGTTGCCGTCGATCCCGCCGAACACGTTGCCGGCCCCGTTGTCGGAGACCGTGCCGCTGTCGGAGACCGTGCCGTCGTCGGCGGCGGCAGTGCCGGCACCGGCACCGACCAGCAGCAGACCGGCCGCGAGTGGACCGAGGAGTGGGAGTCCGAGCGCCCGGCGGGCGCGGATACGAACCATGGAGCCTCCAGGAGAACCGTTCATCGTGCAGAGGTCGATCAAGGTCTGCAAGGTTCGTCGACCGGACGAACACCTGCGGGCTGCGACGCCGGAGGACAGCCTTCCGCAACAAATCGACAAAGCGCTAGCTCACACGGCCAATTTCGCCCGTTAGCGTGATATCCGATCAGGCCGCGCATGAACGCCGGAGAATGCGGAAAGCGAGCCAGCACACCCCAGATGACCTGGCATGTTTGCCGAGCGGCCGCCGATGGCCACCCCTCGGGGAGCGGCGCGACCGCGTCACACGAACCGCCGGGCGCACCACCCCGGCGCGCACGAACCGTGAACACGCCCCGGAAAAGTTCGGCCACCCCTCCTTGTCGACTTTCCAGTCATTCGCAGATCATCAGATCATCTTTCCGGGATTCAGGATTCCCAGCGGATCGAAGACCGCCTTCACCTGCCGTTGCAGGTCCAGCGCCACCGGGCCCAGCTCGCGGGCCAGCCAGTCCCGCTTCAGCAGACCCACCCCGTGCTCACCGGTGATCGTGCCGCCCAGCTCCAGGCCGAGCGCCATGATCTCGTCGAAGGAACGCTGGGCACGGGCCGTCTGCTCCTCGTCCGAAGCGTCGAAGATGACGATCGGGTGGGTGTTGCCGTCCCCGGCGTGACTGACCACCCCGATGGTCAGCCCGTGCCGCTCGGCGATCACCGCCACGCCGTTCAGCATCTCCGCCAGCCGGGAGCGCGGCACCGCCACGTCGTCGATCATCGTGGTGCCCAACCGGTCCAGCGCGGGCAGCGCCATCCGCCGGGCGGCCAGCAGCAGCTCGGACTCCGCCTGGTCCTCGGCCGGCACCACCTCGGTCGCCCCGGCCGCCCGGCACAGCTCGGCGACCCGAGCCAGCCCGGCCTCCCGGTCCGGCCCGTCGAAGGCCACCAGCAGCAGCGCCTGGGTGGACTCCGGCAGACCCATCCGCCCCGACTCGTTGACGGCCCGCACCGCGACCGCGTCCATCAGCTCCATCAGCGACGGAGTCAGACCGCTCGCCATCACCTCGCAGACCGCCGCCCCGGCCGCGTCCGCGCTCGGGAACTCCGCCGCCAGCGCCAGCTGCGGAGCGGGCGCCGGCCGCAGCGCCAGGACCGCCCGGACCACCACGCCGAGCGTCCCCTCCGAACCGACGAACAGCCTGGTCAGGTCATACCCGGCCACGCCCTTCGCCGTACGGCGGCCGGTGGACAGCAGCCGCCCGTCCGCCAGCACCACGTCCAGACCGAGCACGTACTCACTGGTGACGCCGTACTTCACACAGCAGAGCCCGCCCGCGCCGGTACCGATGTTGCCGCCGATCGTGCAGGACTCCCAGCTGGACGGGTCCGGCGGGTACGAGAGGCCCAACTCCTCGACCGCGCGCGAGAGTTCGGCGTTCACCACGCCGGGCTCGACGACCGCGATCCGGTTCACCCGGTCGATCTCCAGGATCCGGTTCAGCTTCACCAGCGACAGCACGACGCAGCCGTCCACCGCGTTCGCCGCACCCGACAGGCCGGTCCGAGCCCCCTGCGGCACCACCGGGACACGCAGCTCGGTCGCGGTGCGCATCACGTGCTGCACCTGCTCGACCGTCTCCGGGAACACCACCACGGCGGGCAGCCCGGCCGCGCAGAAACCCGCCATGTCATGGCGGTACGCGGCGGTCACGTCAGGGTCCACCACGACCGCCCCGTCCGGGAGCCCCTCTGCCAGTCGGTCCGTCAGATCACTCATCGCCGCCTCCAGTCGCCGCCCGGCCGCCTCCACCTCCGCACTCTGCCCGCCACCCGGTACCCGGGCAAGTGGGCCGTGGCGGGGAAGAACGGGCGGCGGATCGCGGCGGGGAAGAACGGGCAGGACGGGCGGGGCGGGGAACGACCGGGCACCGGCCCGGTCAGGCGCGGCGGAGGACCCGCCCGGCCAGGGCGGTCAGGCCGGCGGCGGCGGTGGCGAGGGCGCAGAGGAGGGTGGGCAGGGCGGCGCCCGCCGCGTCCGCGAGCAGGCCCAGCAGGGCGTTGGAGAGCACCAGGGCCACGCTCTGCACGAGCGTCAGCAGTGCCTGGACCCGGGACAGATGGGTCGGTGGCGCGCCGTTCAGCACCAGCGGGCCGAGGTGGCAGGCGAAGAGTCCGGAGCCGAGGCCCGTCACCGTGCCGCCGGCCACCGCCACGACCGGCCCCGTGGCCAGTGCCAGCAGCGCGGTCCCCACCGACGCCGTGCAGAGCCCGGCCGCCGCCCCCATGCCGGCTCGGGGCAGGGCGCCCCGCCAGGCCACCAGGCCGGCCACCGCCAGCACCCCGGCCGCCTGTCCGCCGCTCACCAGCCCCGCCGTGCCCGCCGTCCAGCCGTGTGCCCGGGCGAGCAGCGGGCCGAGCAGGGACACCACCGGCAGCAGTGCCCCGGCCGCCGCACCGGTGAGCAGCAGCGCGGCGCGCAGCAGCGGGTCCGCCAGGGCGAGCCGGACACCGGACGCCGCCTCGCTCAGCAGGCCGGTGAACAGGCCTGCCGGCGGGCCGGTCCGCGGGCCGGGCGGCCCGGCCGCCTCCGGCCGGACCCGCAGCAGGACCAGCAACACGACCCCGAAGCTCACCGCGTCCGCCACCGCCGCCCCGGACAGCCCGCCGGCCGCGACCAGCAGGCCGCCCAGCGGCGCCCCGAGCAGGACGGCGACCTGCCCGCCGGCCTGCCGCAGGGCGAGCGCCCGGGGCAGCCGGTCGGCGGGCACCAGCCGGCGTGGCATCGAACCACTCGCCGGGAGGTAGAAGGCGTCGGCCGTCCCGATCACGGCCGCCGCCGCGACCAGCAGCCCCAGCGGCGTCCCCCGGTCGGCCACCGCCAGCGCCAGAGCGGCTGTCGCGGCCAGCATCACCGCGTCCCCGGCGAGCATCACCCGGCGGGCGCCGAACCGGTCCGCGACCGCGCCGCCCAGCAAGACCAGCACGGTGCGCGGCACCGTGATCGCCGTCAGGACCAGCCCGGCCGCGCCGCCGCCGTGCGCGGAGGCGGCCCAGCCGAGGGCGAAGTACAGCGCCGCGTCGCCGAGCAGCCCGGCCTGGGTACCGGCCAGCCAGAGCAGGTACGGCCGGGGCAGTGCGGGGCGGGTCGGTGCGGGGCCGACCGGTGCGGGGCCGGCCGGTGCGGGGCCGGCCGGTGCGCCGGTGGTGGTGATCACGCCGGGCGACGCTAGGGCCCTCGACCCGGTCGAGGGCAAGAGCCGCTACCGCCGGGCGACCGGCTCCTGGAGCTCGGTGACCCACCCGGCCGGGTCCTCCGGGCACTCCAGGTACAGCTCCCGGGCGTAGCCGGCCGAACGGTAGCCGTTCTCCTCGATGAAGCGGGCCAGTTCCTGGCTGGTGCCCAGCACCCCGTCCATCGAGCCGCGGTGCACGATGGTCGCCGCCTCCTCGATCGGCGCCAGGTCGAGCACCTCGAAGCCGTGCCCGCCCGGCCGCACCGACGGGCCGACCGGGACGGCGGCCAGGACCAGCACCGAGCCGTCGCCCTCCGGCGCGTCCTGGTAGCCGGCGACGGACGGCCCGGCCGCCTCGATCCCGGCCTCGTCCAGCCGCCGGCACAGCTCGGCGAACAGCGGCCCGATCACCGGCCCGATGTCCTCCGGCTCGTAACTCGCGGCCACCGCCGTCAGTTGGGCCACCCGGACGGACGGCACCGACTTCACGACGACATCGTGTGCGGACATGGTCCCCTCGCTCTCGATCGTCCGGAGCCTCGCCTCCACCCGGGCCAGCCGCAGCTCGTCGGCCGCGATGGCCTCGGCGAGCTGGGCCCGCCGCAGCCGCAGCATCCCGCGCAATTCGGCCGTGTCCGGCCGCTCGTCCAGGACGGCCCGCACCTGTTGCAGGGTGAAGCCGAGCTCCTTGAGCGCGATCACCCGGTTGAGCCGGGCGAGTTGGGCGGCCTCGTAGAGGCGGTACCCACTGACCGGGTCCACCCGGGCGGGCCGCAGCAGCCCGATCGCGTCGTAGTGGCGCAGCATCCGTACCGACACCCGGCCGTGCTTGGCGAAGTCTCCGATGTTCAACATGGTGCGACCACTCCACCCCCTGCCACCGTGTCAGGGTCAACCCCGGCCTCCCGCGCCCGGCAGGAAACACCGAGGGCGGGTGCCGAACGATGTCGGCACCCGCCCTGAGCAGGTGGTTCTCCTACCGGCGGAGAGCGTGGGATTCGAACCCACGGTACGGGGTCACCGCACGACAGTTTTCAAGACTGTTCCCTTAGGCCGCTCGGGCAGCTCTCCAGGCGGAGGTCAGCCTAACGGGTCCGGCGGGGTTCGGCGCACACGTTTCGGTGGGCCCGGGGGGTCACGGCTGGTCGCCGACGCGCTCGGCCAGGGTGACCTTGGTGTTGAGGGTCTGGCCGTTGCGGGTGTACTCGACGTCGACGGTCTCGCCGGGCTTGTGCGTCCAGATCCGGCTGACCAGGGCGGGGCCGTTCTCGATCGGGACGCCGCCGAGCTTGGTGATGACGTCGCCCGGCTTGAGGCCCGCCTTGTCGGCCGCGCCGCCGGGGGTGACGGCCGGCTGGCCCTGGATGTCCTTGGTCTGGATCTGCGCGCCGTCGCCCTTGTAGTCGTCGTTGCGGAGCACGTCGAGCTTGGCGTAGACGGGCTTGCCGGTCTTGATCAGGGTGTCCGCGACCCACTTGGCCTGGTTGATCGGGATGGCGAAGCCCAGGCCGATGCTGCCGGCCCGGCCGTTGGCGGAGGCGTTGGACTGGATCGCCGAGTTGATGCCGACCACCGCACCGCCGGAGTCGAGCAGCGGGCCGCCGGAGTTGCCGGGGTTGATCGAGGCGTCGGTCTGGAGGGCGTTCATGTACGAGGCCTGCGCGCCGGTCTCGTCGCCGGAGGCCACCGGGCGGTCCTTGGCGCTGATGATGCCGCTGGTGACGGTGGACTCCAGGCCGTACGGCGCACCGATCGCGACGGTGGCGTCGCCGACGTTGACCTTGTCGGAGTCGGCCAGCGGCAGCGGGGCCAGCTTGCTCTTGGGCGGGTTGTCGATCTTGACGACGGCGACGTCGTAGCCCTCGGCGTGGCCCAGCACCGAGGCGTTGTAGGAGCTGCCGTCGGCGAACTTGACGGTCAGTTTGCCGCCGTTGAGGGTCGGCGCGACCACGTGGTTGTTGGTGAGGATGTGGCCCTCGGTGTCGAAGACGAAGCCGGTGCCGGTGCCGGACTCGCCGTTGCCCTGCGCCTTGATGGTGACGACGCTGGGCAGCGCCTTCTGCGCGATGGCGGCGATCGAGCCGGGGGTGGGCTCGCTCTTCTGGGTGTCGCTGGCCTGGACGGTGGTGCTGCGGTGGTCGTTCGCGGAGGTGCTGCTGTCGGCGCGGTTGGCGACGGTCACGCCGAGCGCGCCACCGGCCAGACCGGCGACCAGCGCGACGGCCGCGAGCAGGGCGACCAGGCCGCCGCGCTTCTTGCCCGGGCCACCGGGGCCGCCGGCGTACTCCGCCGGGTAACCGACCGGGCCGCCGGGGTAACCCGTGCCACCGGCGGAGTCGTGGGCGGGGCCCCAGCCGCCGAGCGGCTGACCGGCCCCGAACGGGTGGTGGCCGTGCGCGGCGGGGGCGCCGGGCGCGGCCGGAGCGGCGCCGTACCCCTCGTGCGCGCCGTACCCCTCGTGCGCGGCGGCGGACGGGACGCCGTGGGTCGGGGTGGCGTACGGGTTGCCGGACGGCGGCAGGGCCGGGGCGGCGGGCGGGGCGGGCGGCAGGACCGGCGGCGGCGCGTCGATGTAGCCGGTGGCCGGGTCGACGGCCGGCTCCTGGACGGCGGGCGCGGGGGCCACGACGGGCGCGGCGGGCGGCTGCGGTGCGGGCACCTTGGTGAAGGCGACGGTGGGATTGTGCCCGCCCTCCGCCGGAACACCGTCGGCCGGAACACCCTCCGCCGGAAAACCGTCGGCCGGGACACCCGCCGCCGGAACGCCGTCGCCGGCCTCCGGCTCGGACACCCGGCGGAACGCCATGGTCGGCTGGTGCCCGCCCTGAGCGGGGCCGTCGGAAACGGCCTCAGCCGCTCCCGGGCCGGCGGGCTGCTCCCCCTGCGGCCCGGTGGGCCCAACCTCGCGCTCGGTGCTCACGGACGACCTCCATAGCTGGCAGAACCAAGGACCATAGTTTTTCGCACTGTCGATTCGATTGCCGTAAGGACCCCTCTGAAGAACTCATAAGAATCCTTAGCCGGCCCCGACCTCGGTACCGCCGGCCGAGGCTCCCCTCCCCCGCCGGGTGTCCCGCGATGCGGACCGCGCACCCCTCGGCCTTGGGGGTTCGCCCCCGTCCCGGTTAGCCTGTCGCTCACAACTGACACGCGGGAGCTTGGACCCACCAGGCTGAGAGTGCGCATGTCGACCGTACGCCACCGGAGTGACGGGCGGTCGAGGGGGCGCTGACCGCCGGAACCTGTCCGGGTAATGCCGGCGTAGGGAGTATCGGCCATGCCGCCTGCTTCGCCATCCTCTTCTCCGGACGCGAACGCGTCCAAGGATTTCTCCGGAGCCACGCCCCCCGCGGGCACCGCGCCCACCGGGACCGCCGCGACCGCCGTCCTGGAAGGCCCCGAGCACGTCGAGGCCCCCCTGGTCCTGGACACCGAACCGCCCCGCACGCTGCGCTTCCGGGACCAGTTCGCGCTCTGGATGAACCTGGGCGTCAGCCTGATCGGCTTCTCCACCGCCGCCACCGTGCTCGGCGCCCGCGGCAACGAGCTGTCGCTGGCCGCCGCGGTGACCGCGATCGTGGTCGGTACGGCGGTCGGCACCGCGATGCTCGGCGTGGCCGCGGTGATCGGCGCCCGCACCGGCGCCCCCGCGATGGCGAACCTGCGCGGTCTGTTCGGCACCCGGCTGTCGTACCTGCCGACGGTGCTGAACATCGTGCAGTGCGTCGGCTGGGGCGTGTTCGAGCTGCTGACCATCTCGGCGGGCGCCCAGACCGTCGCGCACACCAGCGGCTACCGCTGGCTGTTCGTCCTGCTCGCGGGCGCGCTGACCACCGCGCTGACCATCTGGCCGCTGGGCTCGATCGCGGTGCTGCGCCGGTTCGTGGCCGGGGCCGTCGCGGTCGCGATGGTGTACTTCACCGTCCAGCTGGGCCGCCAGGGCGTGCCGGACCCGGGCGCGGGCAACTGGCACGGCTTCCTGGGCGCCACCGACGCGATGATCGCGGTGTCGATCTCCTTCGTCCCGCTGGCCGCCGACTACACCCGGCACTCGCGCACCCCGCGCTCGGCGTTCTGGGGGAGCTTCTCCGGCTACACGCTCGCCCAGGTCTGGTGCTACGTGCTCGGCCTGATGGCGCTGCTGCAGTCGGACGGCGACCCGAACCGGATCTTCGACTCCTTCCTCGGGGTCTGGGCCGGCTGGCTGTTCCTGCTGGTGCTGGTGCTGCGCGAGACGGACCAGTCCTTCGCCAACGTGTACTCGACCGCGATGTCGGTGCAGAACCTGCTGCCGAAGGTGGACCGCCGGGTGCTGTCCGGCGCGATCGGCGTCCTGACCACCGTGCTGGCGCTGCGGATCGGCGAGTTCACCGACACCTACTACGGCTTCCTCGGCCTGATCGGCTCGGTGTTCGTGCCGCTGCTGGCGGTGCTCGCGGTGGACTACTTCCTCGGCGCCGGACGGCACGGCTGGGACCTCTCCGCGGACGCGCCGTCCCGCTGGCTGATGCTGCTGCCGTGGCTGCTGGGCTTCGCGGTCTACCAGTTCGTCGCGCCGACGAACGTGGCCGGCTGGTGGACGGACTTCTGGACCTCCGCCCAGGAGGCGCTGCACTTCACCCCGCGGGAGTGGACCTCCGCCTCGCTGTTCGCCTTCCTGGTGCCGGCCCTGGTGACCTGGGCGCTCACCCCGCTCAGCCGGCGGGGCGCCCGGCGCTGAGGCGGCCGGAGAACCGACCGAGACGGCCCCACAGGTTGGGGCCGTCTTCGTCCGCGCGTCACTTCCGCCGCCTATCGTTGGGCCCGTGACCAGCCCAGACCTGTCCTCGACGGCGGCGCGCACCGCGCCTCCCGTCCAGGTGATCGCCCACCGCGGTTCCTCCCACGCCCTGCCCGAGCACACCCTCGCGGCCTACCGGCGCGCGCTCGACGAGGGCGCGGACGCCCTGGAGTGCGACGTCCGGGTCACCGCCGACGGCGCGCTGGTCTGCGTGCACGACCGCCGGATCGGCCGGGTCTCCAACGGCCGGGGCACCGTCTCGGCGATGACCCTCGCCGAGCTGGAGGCGTACGACTTCGGCGCCTGGAAGACCGGCCGTCCCAGCACCGACCCGGAGGTGCGCGGCGTGCTGCGGCTGGAGCGCCTGCTGGAGCTGGTGGTGGACTGCGGCCGCCCGGTGGACCTGGCGATCGAGACCAAGCACCCGGTGCGCTTCCGCGGCCGGGTGGAGGCCGAGCTGCTGCGGACGCTGGAGCGGTTCAAGATCGGCGCGAGCCGTGAGGGCGACCGTCCGTCCGCCCGGATCATGAGCTTCTCCTCGATCGCGCTGAACCGGGTGGCCGCCGCCGCGCCGGAGTACCGGCGGGTGTTCCTGTTCGAGCGGCAGCTGCCGCTGCTGGGCCGGCTGCGCGCGGGCTCGCCGCTGCCGGGCGGGGCTCGGATCGCCGGTCCGGGCATCGAGCTGGTGCGGGCCCGCCCGCAGCTGGTGACCCGGCTGCGCGAGCTGGGGCACGAGGTCCACGTGTGGACGGTGGACGAGCCTGCCGACGTCGAGCTCTGCCTGGAACTCGGGGTCTCCGCGATCATCACCAACCGGCCCGCGGAGGTGCTGGCGCAGCTCGGCCGGTGATCCGCCGACGCACCGAACGCGATAGCCGTCCGATCCGATCACTCTGGTCGGCAATCAAACCTTCCTTGCTCGAAATTGCCGGAATTCATTCACCCGAGCGACGGAGGGTGAGCACGGAATGACCTGATGTCGACTGTCGGTCGCTGTGTTCGAAATGGACTCGCGGGATCGCCCGGTGCTCGTTTCCGACGCATTACCAAGGGGCATCTCTCCCTCGGCAAACGCTGAAGGAGGTCCGGGGGTGGCGTTGATGGTGGCGCGTGAAGTGCCGGCTTCATCGACCATGGCAGTGCCGCACGGCCCAGCGAGTGTCGGGGTCGCGCGGCGCCGACTGCGTCGAGATCTGGGTGACCGGCAGATACCGGAACCGGTCATCGATGATGCCGTTCTGATCCTTTCCGAGCTGTTGAGCAATGCCTGTCGGTACGCCCGTCCGCTCGGTCCGCTGGCGGCCCTGGGCCGCGGTGCCCGGGCCGAGGTGCTCGGGCAGGTGCTGGTCGGCGTCCCGTCCGGGCCGCAGCCCGCCCCGGGCGGCCGGGAGTCCGCCGAGGGCTCCGCCGTGCCCGACGGCGGGGTGCTGGTCCGCTGGCAGATGCACGCCGACGGGGTGCTCACCCTGGAGGTCACCGACGGCGGGGCGACCACCCGGCCGCTGCCCGCGAGTCCCTCGCTGACCTCGCGCGGCGGCCGCGGCCTGAGCATCGTCGGCCGGCTGGCCAGCGACTGGGGCGTGCGCGACGCCCCCGGCGAGGTCACGGTCTGGGCGGCCCTGCCCGCCCGGGCCCGGCACGCCCGGCGCACCGGGGGCGATGCCCGTAGCGCGTGAGCCGGGTGCGGGGAATGTGTCGTTAGGCTTCCCGGAACACAGGACCACCGTTCCCGGGAGAGCCGCAGCATGGGCAAGAAGGCCGCCAAGAAGGCGCCGCAGCGCCAGTCCACCACCGCCGTCACGGGCGAGATCCCCGTGGTCGGGGCCCGCGAGGACTGCCCGTGCGGCTCGGGCCGCCGGTACAAGGCGTGTCACGGCCGGGAGGCCTCGCACGCGGTGCAGGAGCTGGTGCACCGCCCGTTCGAGGGCCTGTCGGGCGAGGCCGACTGGGTGGCGCTGCGCGAGCTGGTGCCGGCCGCCACGGTGCCGCTGAAGCTGGCCGCCGGGGTGGCCGACGACGCGAGCGGTGACGTCCCGTCGGTCACCCTGGCCACCGTGCTGCCGCTGGCCTGGCCGGCCCTGCGCCGCCAGGACGGCTCGATCCTGCTTGGCCTCCAGACCCAGTCCTCCTCGGGCGACCTCAGCCGCGACCTCGCCGACGCCCTAGAGCTGGCCCTGGCCACCGAGCCGGGCAGCCCGGTGCCGGCCCGCCGGACCGTCCCGGGCGGGCGCCGCCTCCAGGACCTGCTGGACGCCACCGCCGCGTTCGAGCCCACCGTGCACGCCGGCTTCGAGTTCTGGCTGGAGGACGCCGAGTCCGCCACCGGTGAGGTCGCCGCCTCGCTGGAGCGCGCCAACGCCTCGGCCATCCCGACCGAGAAGCTCGCCGGCGTGGACGCCGCGTACTGGTGCGGCACCCCGGACAAGAACCACCTGCGCTGGGTGATGACCGTTCCGGAGGAGCAGCTGCTGGACGCGCTGGCCCGGCTGAACGCGGCCGGCGAGGCCTCGCTCGGTGCGGACACCCGCCTGGTCGGCTCGTTCCGCGCGCACGGCCTGACCGTCCCGGTGTGGGACCTCCCGCTCACGATGACCGCCGCCGACTGCGAGAAGCCGGCCGCCGGGTTCGCCGAGCGGCTCGCCGCCGTGCTCGCCGACGGGACCCCGCTGACCGCCGAGGAGCGGCGCGCCCGCGCGAACCTGGTGAACCGTCAGGTCACCCTGAACTAAAGCGCGCGGGGATCGGCGTGATACGCGTCACATTGTCGCGGTGAACGCGCAATTTCCGGGCGTGCAGGGCGTCTTGGAAATTGGCGCGAGCGCGGATCCTTGTTACTGTCTAAAGAGTCCGGCCGCTGGTGCATCCCCCGTCGCCAGCGGCCGGATCTTTTCTTTTCCCGGAGCGCCCCGATCTCGGGCGCCGGCACCCGGCCCCGCTCCGATGGACCTCAGTAGGCCGAACGTCCGCTGTCCAGCCGGACCGTCGCCTCCACCAACTCCCCCAGCAGCGGCCCCACCTGCGGCAGCCAGACGCCGCCGCCGCCCGGCCGCGGTGCCAGCACCCAGCGCACCCTCCCGGCCGCGCCACCGGGCGGCAGCGACAGGAAGCCGCCCGGCCCGTGATAGCGCAACGAGCCTGGAACCCAAGGGAGTTGGGCGAGCATCTCGCCGAGCACGTCCAGCGAGTACGGGGCCACCAACAGCGCGTAACGGCCCGGCATCGCCAGTACCGGGCCGAGCCGCAGCCGCAGCGCGCCCAGGTAGACCAGCGCCCGGGCACCGGCCGCCGCGGGCAGGCTGACCGCCGACACCGCGGAGCCGGTGGCGGCCAGCACCGGCGCGTCCGGGCTCCGCCGCTCCCACCACCAGCTCACCATCCGGGCGTCCGTGGTGGCGGCCAGCAGCGAGGGGTCGTGCGGGTGCGCGCCGGGGACGGCGCAGTCCAGGTCACCGCAGGAGCAGCGGCCGTCGCGCAGCACGGCGCCCGGCACCACGGGCCAACGGTGTTCGACGGCGGCCGTCAGGGCCGCGGCCAGTCGGGCGGCACGTGCCTCCGACCGGTCCTTCGGGTTCTCACGCATGGCGCTCGTTCCTTTCCCTGACCGCTCGGTTCGCTCCACTCCGCCGGCGTCCGTCGGGATCCTCCGCGCGGGCCCGCCGCGGCACGGCCCCGGGCGGCACGGGCGGGGCGGGCGGCAGGACGGACGGCGCGGCTTCGACATGGAGCGGGGATGGAGCACGACTGAAAGGGCCGCGCACTGGAACAGCCCTTGGAACGAGAATCCCGTACGCGACCGGATGGACGCCGCCCGGGCGCGCTTGGTTCCACCGTACGAGTGAGAGAGTTCCGGCCGGAGCGGCTCGCGGGCGGCACGGACATACGATCCGGACGGCCGCCCGGACCGTCCTCCCGGTTCTGCCCGCTCACGGCCCGCTCCATGCCTCCCGGCCCCACCGGCGCGGGTGCGGGCCCCGTGCGCCCCGGCCGGGTCACGGCGGATGAGGAAACGGCCACGGCGCCGTCCTGGATCTGGACATGCCCCGAATGGCCTGTGTAGAAGTGGTGGCATTGCTGTCGATCAATGACGAGTAGTAGCGAATCGAGGCGAAACACGCCCTTCGGCCGTGCTCGCTCCACATTGGCCTTATCTGGGGGTTTCGCATGGCACGTAGCACCGCGTCAGGAGTGGCGGCATGAACGAGTCCCACCCGTCGACGGCCGTTCCGTCGACGCCGACCGCCGAGCCGGACGGACCCGGCTGCGCAGGCGGGCTCACCGTCCTCGACCCGCCGGGAACGCCCGGCCCCGTCGACGCCCAGGACGACCCGGCCTGCCCGGACGGCGAGGACGGCGAGGACGGCCCGTCCGACGACCGCACGGCGCCTTCCGCCGCCGTGCAGGACCGTTTGGCCGGACGCCTGTCCGATATCACCAGCCTGCACGAGCACACCGAGCTGCTGGCCCGGACCCGCGGCCTGGCCGCCACCCTGGACGCCGTCCTCGCCTCCGGCGCCACCATGCTCGGCGCCCGGCGCGGCATGCTGGTCACCAGGCTGCCCGGCGGCGGGCCCGGACAGCCGGTCGGCCTCGCCCTCGACCGCGCCAGCCTCGGTGCCCTGGAGACCGTCCCGGCCGAGCAGAGCCTGCTGGCCCGGCTGCTGCGCGAGCACGACCGACCCGACCAGTTGCACTCCCGCGACCTCGCCGAGGACCCGGCCATCGGCCCCCGGCTGCGTGAGCTCGCCGTCCACCTCGGCCTCGGCGGCGCCTTCGGCCTGCCGCTCGCCACCGACGAGGACGGCCCGCTCGCCGCCGCCCTCTGGTTCTACGACGAGCCCGCCGAACCGACCGAGTGCCAGCGCTCGCTGGCCCGCCACTACTGCGAGATCGCCTCCCCGCTGCTCGCCAAGCAGCTGGAGTCGGACCGGATCGCGCGCACCACCGAGGCGCTGCGCCGCGGCCTGCTGCCGGACCGGCTGCCCCACACGGCCGGACTGCGGCTGGCCGCCCGGCTCGTCCCGGCCGGGCTGGAGCACTCCGCCGGAAGCGACTGGTACGACGCGATCCCGCTGCCGGACGGCACCCTCGGCCTCACCGTCGGCTCGGTCTCCGGCGACGGCCCCGGCGCCGGCCCCGGCTCCGCCCCCGGCGCGGCCGCCGCGATGGGCCGGGTCCGGGCCGCGCTGCGGGCGTACGCGGTGCTGGAGGGCGAGGACCCGGTCTCGGTGCTGGGCGACCTGGAGCTGCTGCTCAAGACCACCGAGCCGGCCCGCACCGCCACCGCCGTCTACGCCTGGGTCGAGCCCGAGGAGCGCCGGGTCACCCTGGCCGGCGCCGGGCACTGCCCGCCGGTCCTGGTCGGCCGGCACGGCGCCGAGTTCGTGGAGACCTCGCTCTCCGCCCCGCTCGGCATGCTGACCTGCTGGGAGGCCCCCGGGGTGGAGTTCACCGCCGAGCCCGGCGACACCCTGCTGCTCTACACCGAGGGGCTGGCCCGCCGCTGCGGCCCGACCCTGCACGCCGGGCAGGCCAACCTGCGCCGGGCCGCCGCCGACGCCCCGCGCGACGTGCGGATCGACCCGGACCGGCTCTGCGCCCACCTGCTGGCCGTCTGCCCGGCCCCGGGCGCGCTCACCGCCGCCACCGACGACCTGATGCTGCTGGCGGCGCGCTTCGCGTAGCAGTTCGAACCCGGAGCGTCCGGGCGGCCGGGCGTCCGTACCATGGACGCACGGCCGCCCGCGCGTGTCGCGATCCGACACCTCCCCCGACGGGCGGCGGTACCACCCCCCAAGGAGGCGTTGCACGTGAGCGAGGACCGTACCCCCGCGGTGGCCGAGAACCCCGAGGCCGAGGGCGGCGAGGAGCCGGAGCAGTTCGTGGGCCGCAAGAACGGTCTCTACGGCGAGATCTCCGACGAGCTGGCCGCCTCGATGAAGACCGGCTGGGCCGACACCGAGCTGCACGGCCTCGCGCCCGTCGCCCAGGCCCGGTACGCGGCCGAGCGCCGCGCCAAGCTGTCCGCCGCCTTCCCCGGCGAGCGCCTGGTCGTCCCGGCCGGCAACCTGCGGGTGCGCTCCAACGACTGCGACTACGCCTTCCGCGCCGCCAGCGAGTACGTCCACCTCACCGGCGACCAGACCGAGGACGCGGTGCTGGTCGGCGAGCCGACCGGCACGGCCGGCCACGAGTTCGCGCTCTACCTGCTGCCCCGCTCGAACCGCGAGAACGGCGAGTTCTGGCTGGACGGCTACGGCGAGCTGTGGGTCGGCCGCCGGCACAGCCTGAGCGAGCAGGAGCAGCTGCTCGGCCTGCCCGCCCTCGACGTGCGCGAGGCCGCCGAGACGCTGGCCGCCAAGGCCGCGGACCCCGCCGTGCCGACCCGGATCGTCCGTGGTCACGACGCCGGCCTGGAGGCCGCGCTGGCCGACGCCCTGGACGCCGGCAAGGACGCCGAGTTCAAGGAGTTCCTGAGCGGCCTGCGGCTGGTCAAGGACGAGTGGGAGATCGGCGAGCTGCGCGCCGCCTGCGACGCCACCGTCAAGGGCTTCACCGACGTCGTCCGCGAGCTGGGCCAGGCCGTCGCCACCTCGGAGCGCTGGATCGAGGGCACCTTCTGGCGCCGCGCCCGGGTCGAGGGCAACGACGTCGGCTACAGCACCATCGCCGCGGCCGGCCCGCACGCCACCACCCTGCACTGGGTGCGCAACGACGGCGACGTGCGCCCCGGCGAGCTGCTGCTGCTGGACGCCGGCGTGGAGACCAGCACCCTCTACACCGCCGACGTCACCCGCAGCCTGCCGATCGACGGCCGGTTCACCGAGCTCCAGCGCCGGATCTACGACGCGGTGTACGACGCCCAGGAGGCCGGCATCGCCGCGGTCAGGCCCGGCGCCCGCTTCCGCGACTTCCACGAGGCCTCGCAGCGCGTGCTGGCCGAGCGGCTGCTCGCCTGGGGCCTGCTGGACGCCTCGGTGTACGACGTGGAGAAGGTCCTGGAGCTCGGCCTCCAGCGCCGCTGGACCCTGCACGGCACCGGCCACATGCTCGGTCTGGACGTCCACGACTGCGCCCACTCGCGCCGTGAGGAGCACGTCGACGCGCTGCTGGTGCCCGGCATGGTGCTGACCGTCGAGCCCGGCCTGTACTTCCAGCAGGACGACCTGACGGTGCCGGAGGAGTACCGCGGCATCGGCGTGCGGATCGAGGACGACATCCTCGTCACCGCCGACGGCAACGAGAACCTCTCGGCCGGCCTGCCCCGCCGCGCCGAGGACGTCGAGGCCTGGATGGCCTCGCTGGCCTGAGCGCCGTAGCGGTCATGTGAGAGGGCCCGGCCTCCCGAGCAGTGGGAGGCCGGGCCCTCGGTCATGGACGGGCCCTCGGTCATGGGCGGGCCCGCGGTGTCAGCGCCCGTCGCGCCCGAAGACGGACCGCTCGACGGACTTGTGGCCGTTCGCCTCGGCGCTCACCCGGATGTCCACGTCGTACTTCGGGGTCTTCTTGAACGTGGCCCGGAAGGTGTACTCGACCGTGTTGCCGTCGCGGACGCCCGGCACGTTCGGGACGACCGCGACCGGGCCGCAGTCGTCCTTCAGCTCGACCGGCTTCCACACATCGCCGACCAGGGCCTCCAGCGTGACGTCGTCCGAGGTCAGCCCCTCGACGCTCCACACGGCCACCCGGGGGCGCAGGCCCTGGGCGCCGTCCGGCGAGGAGACCCGGAAGCCGAACGGGATCGGGTCCGTGGTGACCACGCCCTTGGCCGGCGGCGTCACCGAGACCATCTCCGGGCTGTGGTGGTCGACGACCGAGGCGTTCAGTTCGGCCTTCGCCATGTCGAGGTAGTTCTTGGAGTTCGGCACGGGGGCGTCCGCCTCGATCGTGATCCGCCCCGGACGGTTGGCCAGGGACAGCCGCATCCGGTACTCGACGGTCCGGCTCTCGCCGGCGGCCAGGGTGAAGGCCGCGTCGTTGGCCGTGCCCGCGTAGTCCATCCCGCCGCCCTGGCTGAGGTGGTCCAGCGTCTTCCAGCCGGAGGCGTCCTTGCGCTCCAGGGTGCCGTCCGCCATCGCGACCACCTGGTTGCAGGGCGCGCCCTCGTCCTGCTGGGTCGAGACCACCGGGGCCATGGCGCGGGTGCCGGAGGCGTCGTTGTTCTTCCAGGTGACGGAGAAGGACACCAGCTCACCCAGCTCGATCTTCCCGCCCTCGTTCAGGCCGCCGAAGCTGATCCCGATGCCGCCTCCGTTTCCGTTTCCGTTTCCGCTTCCGTTTCCGCCGGACGGGGTGGTGGGCTTGGCGCGGACGGGCTCGGCCGCGCCCTTGGCGGCCGCCTTGGCGTCGGTCCTGGCGGTGCCGGCGCTGGTGCCGGCGTCGGTCCCGGCGTCGGTCCCGGCGGTGGTCTCGGCCGTGGCCGACGCGGTGGGAGCCGGGGTGGTGGCGGCCGGGGCGGTGGGGGCGGGGACGGCGCCCGCGCCGGGCGTGGCCGACGAGGTGGCGGCGGGCGTGGTGACCGGGGCGGAGGCGGCGACGGACGCCCCGTCGTTCGTCGGGCCGCAGGCCGCGATACCGACGGCGGCGACGACGGCCAGCGGGACGATCTTCGCAATACGGGCGATAACGGACGCGTTCATGTGAGAGTCCCCCCATAGGACAAGCTGATGGTGTGATTCGAAAGAACGGGTGCCCACTGTCGCGCCCCGTGGAGTCGGCCCGAGCCCCCCGGCTCCTCGCCGGCCGCTCCCCCGCCTCTCACTGACATAGACGTCCATCCCCCCGAGGGGTTGCGGCCGGGTTCGAAAAACTTTCCGCGCACTTCCCCCGGGAACGCCGAAGGCGCCGCGACCAGGGGAAACCCCCGGCCACGGCGCCTCGACGACGACCCGCGGCAGGCTACTTCACGACCACCCGCACCGGAACGGTCCGGGTGCCGACGGTCTGGGGCATCCCCTCGGCCGGGATCACCAGGGCCTCCGCGGTCACCGGCATCACTCCGGCGCCGTCCTCCTTGGTCAGCTTCATCCGGTACTTCAGCGTCACGCTCTGCCCCGGGGCCAGCGCGAAGCTCCCGTCGACTGCGGGCTTGCCCGCCACCGGCCGGTTGAGGTCCACCGGGGTCCAGGTCCCGCCGTCCTGCCGCTCCAGCGTGCCGTGCACGGCCGGCTGGCTGCCCCCGTACGACTCGGCGACCACGTGCGGGGTCACCTGGGCGTACGTGGTCTTGCCGGTGTTCTTGAAGGTGACCGAGAACGTCGTCGCGGTGCCGTCGTTCGGCAGCTGCTGGCCGGTGGTGAGGCCGTCCACGGAGATGCCGACGGAGTTGGCGAGCGTCGCCGCCTGGGAGGACGGCGGCTGGTGGCCGCTGACGTCCAGGGTGTCGAGGATCGAGACCAGGGCGGGCTGGTAGTCGGGCTTCAGCCCGTTCGCCACGATGTACACCTGGTCCGAGTTGAGCCCCCACATCTGGGCCGTGAAGGCGTCACCCGGCTGGCAGGTCACCTGCCACTGCGTCTTGTCGATCGTCTTCCCGGCCACGATGTCCCTGGTCCGCACCGCGGCGCCGACCGAGGAGTAGCCGTTGGCGGGGAAGTACGGGTGGCCCCAGACCGGGCAGTTCGGCTGGTGGCCCCAGCCCGACTCGGAGCCGAGATCGGCCATCGTGGGCCAGGCGCCGCCCTCGATCTCGTCCGGGCTGTTGTAGGCCACGACCAGCACGCCGTACGGCTCGCACTGCTGCTGCGACCAGCCCTCCTGCGGCTCGGTCGGCACGCCCGGGCTCAGGACGCAGACCCGGTCGGCCGAGACCGGCACGGCCTTCCAGCCGGCCGGCACCTTGAACTTGACGCCCCGGAGGTTGTACGAACTCGCCGGACTCACCGGTGGGTTGGTGTTCCGGGGAGTGGCGGACCCGGCGTCGGCCAGCGGGACCTCGGTCGCCGCCTCCGTGGGGGCGCCGGTCTCGGTGGGGGCGACCGTCGGGCTCGGCTCGCCGGTCGGCTCGGGCGTCGGGCTGGGCGAGGTGGTCATGGTCGCGGCCGGCGGCGGGACCTGGTCCTTGGCGACCGGCTCCCCGTGGAAGCCGAGCACGCCGATCGCCATCGCGGCGGCCAGGCCGAGCGGCACGGTGACCGCGTACACCGGGCGCAGCCGGCGGATCCGGCTCTTCGGGGGTGCGGCCGGACGCAGGCTGTTCGCCGTGACCATCGAGGCGCGCGCGGTCAACGCCTCACGGAGCAGCCGTTCCGTCGGGGTCTCGGCCGGCCCGTCGCCGTCGCCGCCGATGCGGCGGGGTAGCTTGTCGGTCATCGAACCTTCTCCAGATGCTTTTCCAAGGCGTCCAGTGCGCGACTGGCGGTGGACTTCACGGCACCCCGGGACAGTCCCAGGGTCTCGGCGATCTGCGCCTCCGACAAGTCGGACCAGTAGCGCAGCACCAGCACCTCGCGCTGGCGGGGAGTCAACTCCTGCAGGGCCACCAGTACCCGGCGGTGCTCGTCGTTGAGCACCGCGTGGTCCTCGGCGGACGGGGCGTCGGCCACGTGCGGCGGTACGTACTCGCGGGCCGTCTTGCGGCGGCGCAGCATCGAGCGGGCACCGTTGACCACCGAGGTCCGCAGGTAGCCGAGCGCGTTGTCCAGGTCGTCCAGCTCCTCGCCGTAGCGCTGGTAGAGCTGGGCGAAGGCGTCCTGGACGACGTCCTCGGCCAGGTCCTGGTGGTCGACCAGCATGACGGCCATCCGGACCAGGCCGAGCCGGTGGGCGTGGTACAGGTCGGTCAGGGTGGGCCGGTCCTCGGCCGGTTTGCGGCCTCCGCGCAACAGGCGGAAGCCGGAGCGGCGCTGCTTCGCCTCCTGTTCGGTGACGACACCGGCGAGCGGCTCGCCGGCTTCCTGCGCGCCGAACAACGCGGCGGCCATCCCTCGGATGGAGAAGCCACGCCCCCCTGTCGGCACGGCGGTCGGCCCGATGGCCATGGACATGCGCGATTCCGCTTTCCCCCGGGACGGTGGCGGCATCGGCCGCCTCGTCAGGTCATCTGATCAAGATCGTGATCGGAAGGATCATTCCAGTCGCCCCGGGTCCGTTTCCTTCCGCCCCACCTCCATGGACGTGTGGCGGGGGCGGAGGTTGCAGGTGGATTCGAAGAAATTTCCGGGACGGCCGGGACGGCTACACTCACCGGCATTCCGCCACCCGTGAGCAGGGGGTTTCGCATGGCCGAGCAGGACGTCCAGGGTCCGGTCGGTGCCGGGGCCGGCACGGCGGTCGGCACGGCGACGGCGACGGCGACGGCGGGCACGGTGGCGGGCACCGCGACAACGACAACGGCGGCCGGCGTCCCCGGCCCGCGGCCGGTACCCGTCAGGATCGGCCGGCGCCCGGAGCCCGTGCACGACGTCGCGGTGTACGCCTTCGCGGGCATGGCACCGTTCGAACTCGGCGTGGTGGTCGAGGTGTTCGGGCTGGCCCGGCCCGAGCTGACCGGGCTGCTGGCGGCGCCCTGGTACGGGCTGAAGGTGTGCGCCGACCGGCCCGGGACGGCGCTGGACGCGGTGGGCGGCTTCGCGCTGACCGCCCGGCACGGGCTGGACGAACTGGCCGCGGCCGACACCGTGGTGATCCCCGGGGTGCCGAACGCGTTCGGTGGCGTGGGGGCACCTCCCGGCCGCCAGGCCGGAGGCGTCTCCCCCGAGTTGGTCGAGGCGCTGCGCACCGCGCACGGGCGCGGCGCCCGGATCGTGTCGATCTGCGGGGGCGCCTTCGCGCTGGCCGCCGCCGGGCTGTTGGACGGCCGGGAAGCGACCACCCACTGGCGGTACGCCGAACTGCTCCAGCAGCGGTACCCGCGGGTGCGGGTCAACCCGGACGTGCTCTACGTGGATGACGGCGACGTCCTCACCAGCGCGGGCAGCGCGGCCGGCATCGACCTCTGCCTGCACCTGATCCGCCGCGACCACGGTGCCAAGGTGGCCAACGCGGTGGCCCGCCGCTTCGTGGTCGCACCACACCGGGACGGCGGGCAGGCCCAGTTCATCGAGGCGGCGGTCCGCCCGGTCGAGGACGAGGAGGACGGGATAGCCGGCAGCATGCAGTGGGCGCTGGACCACCTGTCGTCCCCGCTGACCATCTCACTGCTGGCCCGGGCCGCCCGGATGTCGGACCGCTCGTACCTGCGGCACTTCACCGCCCGCAACGGGACCAGCCCGATGCGCTGGGTCGTCACCCAGCGCATCGCGGCCAGCCTGCCGCTGCTGGAGTCCCCGGAGGGGACGGTGGAGGAGGTCGCCGCGGCGGTCGGCTTCGAGAGCGCCGCGACCTTCCGGCACCACTTCGGCCGGGTGATGCGCACCTCCCCGACCGCCTACCGGCGCTCCTTCGGGCGCGGGGCGGCCTAGGTGTACTGACCCGTGAGGCTGGGAACGTGCCCTACGCCCGCTCGCGCCGGTCCGCGTTGGCGAGGATCGCGTCGTGCAGCCACCGCGCCAGGCCCGGCGCGACCTCCTCGTAGGTGTCGGTCCAGCGCTGGTCGGAGACGTACAGACAGGCCAGGCCGCGGTGGATGGTGAAGGTGCAGTCGTAGAAGTTGCGGCAGATGTGCTGCCGGTGCTCCTCGGCGAGGCCGGTGGCCACCTCGCCGTCGGCGGGCTCGCCGGCGGTGATCGCCGCGGCCAGACGGGTGTTGAGCGCCGTCATCTCGGCCTGGACCCGCTGCCAGTCGGCCTTCGAGTAGCCGCCGGTGCGGCGCTGCGACTCGGCCCAGGCTTCGGTGTCTCCCCAGCGTTGCTCGGCCTCCTGCTCCCAGTCCTCCTGGTAACCCTCGCCGAAGATCTCGAACTTCTCCTCCGGGGTCAGCTGAATTCCCATTCTCCGTGCCTCCATGGCGTGTTCGACGGCGGTGGCGAGTTCCTGGAGGTGCCTGATCCGGTCGCTGAGCAGCCGGTGCTGCCGCCGGAGGTGTTCGCTCGGGCTGACCGAGTGGTCGTCCAGGATCGCCGCGATCTCCTCCAGGGCGAAGCCGAGCTCACGGTAGAAGAGCACCTGCTGCAGCCGGTCGAGGTCGGCGTCCACGTACCGGCGGTAGCCGGAGCGGGTCCGGCCGGCCGGGGACAGCAGGCCGATCTCGTCGTAGTGGTGCAGGGTGCGGACGGTCACCTTGGCGATCTTCGCCACGGCCCCGACCGAGTAGCCCTCACTGGTCATCGGAGTTCCTCCCTGGTGCTGACCACCACCCTCGGCTCTCACGTCGCGTGAGGGTCAAGTCGCGTCGGGGACGGGTGGCGCCGGGGACGGGTGGCGCCGGGGGGACGGGTGGCGCCGGGGTCAGGCGGTACGGGCGGGCTCCGGGACCCGGTGCCCGGCCGGGGCGTCGTCGACGCCACCCGACGATCCCGAACGCCGCCGGCGGGACCGCTGGGTGGGCCAGAACAGCACGTACCCGGCGGAGACCACCACGAAGGCGAGCCGGACGAAGCCGCGGGCCGCGTCGGACGGGAGGAACAGCGTGCCGCCGTACAGCGCGGCCAACGCGATCCAGCTCCACCACGGGACCAGCCGCTTCTGCCCGACCGCGTCCCAGAGCAGGGTGCCGAGCAGGATCGAGGCCGTGTAGTACGTGTAGACGCTCGGATCGAGCAGGATGCGGGCGTCCGCGCCCAGCAGCACCACGGCCGGCCAGCGGCCGCGCCAGACGGCGACGCAGCCGAGCCCGATGCCGAGCGCGAACTGGGTCGGCCGGTCCCACCAGGGGGTGGCCGGGTCGGTCACCCCGAACCAGCGCAGCGCGGAGGCGGGCTGGTTCGGGATGGTGAACTTGGCGGCCGCCATGGTGTCCAGGTTGCCCAGGTAGAACGGCAGCCAGGCGATCGCCACCAGGACGCAGAACCAGAGCGCGGTGCGCAGCCAGGCGGGCCGGGGCAGCGCCAGGATCAACGGAGCGAAGGCTATCGCCCAGGGTTTGGAGTCCACCGCCAGCGCCAGGAAGACCGCGACCTGGACGGGCTTGCCGCGGGCCAGGGCGTGCGCGGCGAGGGTGGTGAAGAACAGCGCGAGGACGTCGTCCAGGTGCGCGAAGCGGACCGAGACCTCGACCCACATCGGGATGAAGGCCAGCCCGGCGATCAGCAGGCGCTGCTGGAGCCGCCGGTGGTTGATCCCGGTCCCGAGGTAGTACAGGGCTGCGGTGCGGCCGATCACGACCAGCATCACCAGGCCCAGCCCGGCGCTCACCGCCTCCGCGATCAGCTCGCCGGTGTGCGGGGCGAACGGGGCGGTGAGCCTGGCCGCGGCGAGGCTCACCGGGCCGATCTGGAGCTCCGGGTGGTGGGCGTAGAGCGACAGGCCGCCGTCGGGCTGGTCGCTGAAGAGCAGCTGCTCGCCCTGGCGCAGGTAGTGCCAGGAGAAGCCGCCGCTGGGCTCGACCAGGAAGAACCAGAGCACCGTCCAGGCCGTCAGCAGGATGTGGTGCCTCCGGAGCGGCAGTCCCGCGATCCGCCCGGTCGCCGCCTCGTAATCGGTGGTGGCCCGTGCCGTGCGTGCTTCCCGCACCTGTCCTCTCCCCGCCGTTCCGCCCCCCTCCGGCCGGACATCCTATGTGACGAAGTAGAACCGCCCGTGCCGCCCGCACATCCGTCCGACGGGACGGTGCGGGGCGGCACGAGCGGGCTCCGGAGGGCGCCGCCCTTCCCGGGTCAACGACTCCGGGTCAACGACTCCGGGTCAACGACTCCGGGTCAACGCCTTCCGGTCGGTGCCTCCGGCTCAGCCCTGCTGCGCGGACTTGCGGCGGCGCAGCACCACGAGGGTGCCGATACCGGCCACCAGGACGGCGCCACCGGTGGCCGCGATGGCGGTGGTGTGGTCACCGCCACCGGTCTGGGCCAGGGCCTTGTCGTCGTCGTCCGCGGCGGACTTGGCCTTGTCGACGGCGCCCGGGGTCAGCGGCGGCGGGGTGATGACCGGGGGCTCCACCGGGAAGTCGATCGGGCCCGAGGTGTCACCGCTGCTCTCGGCCGGGGCCGGGGTGGTGGCCGAGCCGGAGGGAGTGCCGGTGGCCGGGGTGGTCGGCTTCTCAGTCGGCTTCTCGGTGGGCTTCTCGGTGGGCTTCTCGGTGGGCTTCTCGGTCGGCTGCTCCGTCGGCTGCTCCGTCGGCGCGACGGTCGGGCTGGCCGACGGGGAGTTGCCGGCGGTCGGGGAGCTGCTGGCCGACGGGGAGCTGCTGACGGTCGGGCTGGGCTTGCCCGTCGGGCTGGGCTTGCCGGTGTGCGTCGGGGTCGGCTTGCCCCCGCCCCCGGGCGCCTTGATGACGAAGCCCACACCGCCGTCGCAGCTGAGGTGGCCGTTGTCGACCGGCTGGTGGCTGGTGTCGTCGAGCTGGGCGGCGAAGACGACCGGGACGACGCCGGCCCGGCCGAGCGGGGAGCCGTCAGTGAAGGAGGCCCGGACCTTGATCGGGACGTGCTTGCCGCGGTTCACCCCGAGCAGGTCGTCGGCGACCGGGTTGCCGTCCCCGTCGAGGGTCCCGAGCATCATCAGGACGGAGGTGTTCTTCTCCCCGCTCTTGTCGGGGGCGACCACGGCGGTCTGCCACTGGCCCTTGGGCAGCTTGTACTGGACCTTGAGGTCCTTCGCCTGGAGGGTGCCCGCCTTGTTCTTGAACTTGAGCAGCGGGATGAAGACGAAGTCGTGCTTCGTCCGGTTCTCGATCTCGAACGTGAACTCACGGGCGTCACCACCGGCGATGAAGGTGCCGGGAACGCCGTCCAGCGAGAGGTCGAGGCTCGCGTGCGACGCCTTGTCCGCCTGTGTGGCGGTGGCGGACGGAGTGCCGGGGGTGCCGACGGCCATGGCGCCCTGGGCGCCGGCCAGCACGAGTGAGGACGCGAGCGCGGCGGCTCCGGCAAGGGCAAGACTGCGACGTATGGACAAGGGAGACCTCACGGAAGTGTCCGGGCGAGGCCCGGGAAGGCACGAGGGGGCAGCCGTGAACGCCGCGAACCCCCCGCGAAGCTGAAAGTCCGACGGAGAGTACCGAACGATCCGACCGACCCGGAAGGCGGGTGGCACGCTGTGACCCGAACGCGGGAGCAGCATGCCCGAATCGTCCAACTCTGTTTGCCCATACGGCTTTTGCTCTTCGCCTGATCGTCACCGGTCGGTGACGGGTACACGCCCGGACGACGGCACCTCACACCCCCGGCACCTCACACCCCCCGGCAGCGGCCTCGCCGGGGATCAGCCCTCGAAGAAGGACTTGGCCGCGATCAGCGCCCGCTCGTCACCCAGCACGTCCCCCGGGCGGGTGCCGTTGCCGAGCAACACCCCGCCCCAGCGCATCCCCATGTACTCGGCGGTCAGCCGCAGCGTACCGATCAGCGGTTCGGCCAGGTGGCCCTCACCCGCGAGGACGGTGACACCCCAGATGGTGCCGCCGCGCATCCCGTCACGGAACGCCACCCCGGGCTCCCGGAGCCAGGCCGACCAGTGGTCGAGGTAGAGCTTGGCGCTGGTCGGCAGCGAGTACCAGTACAGCGGCGCGACGAAGACCAGGTCGGTGGCCGCCAGGGTGGCGTCCAACAGGGCCCGTCCGTGCCCGGTGGGCTCGGGGTAGCCGCCGTCACCGATGTGCCGCAGATCCCGGAAGGGCGGCAGCGGGTGGTCGTCCAGCCGCAGCCACCGCTGCTCGGCGCCGGCCGGCAGGCTCGACTCGGCGGCCAGACGGGCGAGGCGGACCGAGTTGCCGTCGGGGCGCGCGCTGGCGTCGAGGAACAGGAAGCGACGCGGCGCATCGGCGCCCGACAGCTGATCCGTCATCAGAACTCCTCCGTCGTACGAGCGGTGCGAACGCAGGAGTGAGCAATCGTCCAACGTCGATGTATTCCGGGCCCGGTTATGGACTCGGCGTCGGTGTCGGCGTCGGCGGAGTTCAGTCGGGCAGTCCGGCCCGGCGCCGGGCGACGGCGGCGACCGCCACCCAGTCCTTGTCCCCGTCACCGTGCGCCAGCGCGTCCAGGAAGGCGTCCCGCAGGATGCTGCCGAACGGCAGCGGGACGTTGCGCGCGGCCCCCGCCTCCAGCGCGAGACCGACGTCCTTGAGCCCCAACGGCAGCCGGAACCCGGCCGGTTCGTAGCGGCGCTCGGCCACCATCGCGCCGTAGCCGGAGTGGACCGGCCCGGGGAAGAGCGTGCCGGTGAGCATCTCGACCAGGTCGGTCGGCCTGACGCCGTGCGCCTCGGCCAGGCTGCACGCCTCCGCCATCGACTCGATCGCGCAGGCGATCAGGAAGTTGGCACTGATCTTGGCCGTGTTGGCCTGCCGGGGGTGTTCACCGAAGTGCCAGATGCGCTCGCCCATCGCGGCGAACAGCGGCTCGGCCCGGTCCAGCAGCTCGGGGGCGCCCGCGACCAGGATGTTCAGCCGCCCCGCCGCCGCGACCGGCGGACGGCCGAGGACGGGAGCGGCGACGTAGCCGATGCCGTGCTCGGCGTGCAGCGCCTCGGCGCGCTCGGCGAGGGCGAGCGAGATGGTGGCCATGTTGACGTGCAGGGTCGCCGTGGCGCCGGCCAGCAACGCGGGATCGAGCAGCAGCTGTTCGACCGCCGTGTCGTTCGCCAGCATGGAGACCACCGTGTCGGCGGCGAACACCTCGGCGAGCGAGCCGGCGGCCTTCGCGCCCTCGGCCACCATGGCTGCCACCGGCTCGGGCGAACGGTTCCAGACCCGTACGGTGTGGCCGGCCCGCAGCAGGCTGCCGGCCATGCCCCGTCCCATCGCGCCCAGTCCCACGAAGCCGATCGTCTGCCCGGTCATCCGCGCGCTCCCTCGTTCCTCGCCGTCGCCGCTCTTACGCGACCGAACTGTATGTCAGGAGCGGGCGGTTCGATCCGAGGCAACGCGGCCGCTCACGCGCGGGGCACGGCTCACGCGCGAGCCGCTCACCCGCGACCCGTTCACGCGCAGGCGCGGCTCACGCGCACGCACGGTTCACGCGCAGGCGCGGGCCGGCCTCCGGGTGCGGTCGGCGACGGCGCCGCGCTCCAGTTCGGCGACCACCCGGCCGCGCAGCAGCTCGTACTGGGCCTGGAGCCGGCCGGGCCGGGCCGGGCGGGCGACCGGGCGGCCGGGGCCGACCAGTTCGTCCGGCCCGAACTGCTCACGGGTGAGGTCGATCTCGAAGCCGGTGGCGAAGCGGTTCCACCAGTGGAGATCCGTCCGCACGCCGTCGACGTACACCTCGCCCATCATGAGCTCGCCACCGAGCAGGTCGTGCACCACCATCGCCGTCACCCCGCACTGGCCGCGAGCGGGATTGTCGGGCCGCCAGTGGGCCAGATCCTCGGGCGCACAGGTGTCGACGCCCCAGGAGGAGCGGATCGCACGTTCGATGTCGTTGAGGGTCCACGCCGTCATACCGGGAAGCCTGCCATGCGCCACTGACAGCGGCAGCGGCTTTTCGAAGGGTCATCCCG